>JANMIV010000350.1:0-1965 GCA_031375995.1 Bacteroidota bacterium | reverse complement strand
AGGATAGACTCAACTCGATTGTTGTTTAAAGAATTAGAAAAAATAGAAAATAGACCCAAAGTCATCATTGCTGCATCTGCCATAGGTATATATGGTAATTTAACAGATGGAGAAACTTTAGAAAACGCAGCTACTGGCGATTCATTTTTGGCTGAATTAACCCAAAACTGGGAAAATGAGGTATATAAAATGGAGCAATTGGGTATTAGGGTGGTAAAATTACGTATAGGGATAGTTTTGGCAGCAGAGGGTGGATTTGTGAAAAAGGTAGCCGCTCCTGCAAAGTTTGGCTTAGCTGCTGCTTTGGGCAATGGTAAAATGCAAACCAGTTGGATTCATATTAGCGATTTAGCCAATATGTTTTTATTTGCGGCAAAAAACGACCAGTTACATGGTGCATACAATGCAGTAGCTCCAAACCCAGTGAGCAATTATGAAATAACAAAGCAGATTGCTAAAGCATTGCATAAACCTTTTTTTCTGCCCAATATACCCGCTTTTGTATTAAAACTAGTATTTGGCGAAATGACCGACATGTTATTGAGCAGCCAACACGTTTCAGCAAAAAAAATACAAGCAGCAGGCTTTAGTTTTAAATACCAAACCGTACAGCAAGCATTGAAAAGCATATTGGATAACAATAAATAATTAATGAGCAAAGCAATAGGCATTGCCATATTTTGGCACCGAAGAGATATAAGATTACAAGACAATGCTGGTTTGTACCATGCACTAAAAGGCCATTTGCCAGTATTGCCATTGTTTATTTTCGATAAACACATATTGGATAAATTGGCAGACAAAGCAGATAAAAGGGTTAACTTTATCCATGAGCAAATTACGGAACTGAAGCAAGAATTGAGGAGTTTGGGAAGCGATTTGCAGGTAGAATATGGTAAACCGATAGAAGTTTGGGAGCAATTAACAAATCAGTTGCCCATAAAGGCAGTTTATACCAACCACGATTATGAACCTTATGCATTGGAAAGAGATGCTGCTTTGAAACAGCTTTTTGCTGCCAAAGGCATAGCATTTCATACCTTTAAGGACCAATGTATATTTGAGAAAGACGAAGTAATTAAAGATGATGGGAAACCATACACCGTTTTTACTCCTTATGCCAAAAAGTGGAAAGCCAAATTGAATGCATTTTATTTAAAATCATATCCTACAGAAAAATACTTTTCCAATTTAAAGCAAACAAGCAGCCCACAAGCATTGATTGATTTACAAGAAATGGGTTTTGAGAAAGCAAATTGTACATTTCCATCCAAGCAAAGTGTGGTAGCTATTATTAAAAACTATGCCGAACAACGAAACTTTCCAGCCATAGCGGGTACCACTAAACTAGGCATTCACTTTAGGTTTGGTACCATAAGCATACGCGAAAAAGCCAATAAGAGTAAAGACCTGAGCGAAACCTTTTTAAATGAGCTCATTTGGCGAGATTTTTACATGATGATTTTGTACCATTTTCCGCATGTAGCAAAAGGTGCTTTTAGAGAGGTATATGACCGAATTCCTTGGATAAACAACGAAACGGAATTTGAGAAATGGTGCAATGGGCAAACAGGCTATCCTATTGTAGATGCTGGTATGCGAGAGTTAAACGCAACGGGTTTTATGCATAACCGAGTACGTATGATTGTAGCGAGTTTTTTAACCAAGCACTTATTAATAGATTGGCGTTGGGGCGAAGCTTATTTTGCCGAAAAACTATTGGATTTTGATTTGAGTGCTAACAATGGAGGCTGGCAGTGGGCAGCAGGTTGTGGTACCGATGCTGCTCCATATTTCAGGGTGTTTAACCCTACTTTACAAATGGAAAAGTTTGACAAACAAGGGGCATACATCAAAAAATGGATTCCTGAATTATTAACGCCAGACTACCCCAAACCAATTGTAAACCATGAGTTTGCCAGAAAGCGTTGTTTGGAGGTGTATAAAATGGGATTGGGAAAATAA
>JANMIV010000345.1:0-6593 GCA_031375995.1 Bacteroidota bacterium | reverse complement strand
TTTTGCCCTTCGCGTAGTTGCTTATTTAGTTCTTCCTGCATTTTTTTAAGCTGACTCATGCTCTTATTGCCTTGTCCTTTGCCCTTTCCTTTGCCTTTCCCTTGTCCTTTACCCTTCTTAGGTTTTCCGTCTTTTTTATCTTTGCCTTCTCCACTTCCTTGCAATTCGTTCTGCATTTGTTTCAATACATCGCTCAACATTACTGCTAAGTTATTTACATGCGTCATGGCTGTTTGTTGGTCAACTCGTATTTGAGGTATATTACGAACAGTAAATCCTTGGTTGGCCTTGTTCATGTGGCTATTCATTTTGGTCATTTCTTTGTTAATGAATGAGCTAATTTCTGGCACACGTTTACTCAAAGCGGTTAAGCTATCTTCTATAATTTTGGCATTGTCTTTTAAATTTCTTTGCTCTTGTCCAAGTTGCACAAATTGCGGATTATAGCCATTTACTTCCTTGAATTTTTGCATGAGGGATTCTTGTTGCTTGCTTAATTCTACTAAATTTTCTATTACCTCACGCAAAGCTTGTATATCAATTTCTGCTTCTTTGGCTTCTTGTTCTTCTTTATTTTTTTTCATTTTTTCGGCCATTTCCTTCATTTTCTCAGCCGCTTTTTTTTGTTTTTTAGAAGCTTGACTATTTTTTTCATTTTTTAAGTCTTCACTGCTATTTTCCATTTCTTCCTCTACTGCTTTCTCTTCCTCTTTTGTATCTGCCAACTCCTTTTTATCCTCTAAACTTTCATTCTGTTTTTCTATGTCTTTTAAGTCTTTTTTTATGTCTTCAAATTCTTTGTTTAGTTGGTCTTGTTCTTTTTTTAGGTTTTCGTTTTTATCTTGTTTTTGCTCTGTTTTCTGTTGCAAATCCTCTTGTTTTTTTGCTAAATCTTCCAGTTTGTTGGTTGCATTGTCTAGCTTTTTTTCTAGCTCTAACTCTTTATACATCTCCAACATTTTGTCAAGCTCTTTCTCTACATCTTTGTTATTCAGTTGTAGGTTTTCCATTTCTTGTTTCAACTGATTTTTGTTTTGCTGCTTCACCATTTCCTCCACTTTTTTCATCAGTTGTTTCATTTCATCGTTCAACAACTCATTGTACATTTTTTCAATTTGCTGTTGTTTTTCAAGAATGTTTTCTGCCTCTTTCTTATACTCTTGCTCGCGCTGGTTATTGAGCTTAAACTCTTTGTTAAGTTCTTCTATTTTTTTGTTGAGTTCTTGTTGTTGTTTTAAAATATTTTCTGCTTTTTTCTTTTCTTCCCAAGTAAGTTCTCTTTTTTCCTGCATTTTTTGTTGTAGCTGTTTTAGTTCAGCTTGCAACTCTTTTGCTTCTTTTAAAGCTTCTTCCATTTTACTTTGGGTAGCTTCTGCATTTTTACTGCTTTGTTCTTTTAACTCTTGCTCGCTTGCTACTTTAAACAACATGGTTTTAGATTTAGCAGATTTGTGACCAAAAACGCCATCGTTGTCCCATAACTCAAAATAATACTCTAACTCATCTCCAGGCTCTATGTTTGTTTCATTTAGATTTATGTAATGGTTAAAACGTATAGGGTTTTGTTGTTTGTTAATGGCTATTATTTTGGTAATTACTTTGTTTAGTTTTGATTGATTGTTGCTACTAATGAATTTATAGTTAAAGGTTAATTTGGTAAGGCCATAATCATCACTTCCATCGCCAATAAAATAAACTTGCTTTCCACTTATTGAATCACGTTTTTCTTCTACATTTATTACTGGCAATGCGTCAGGTATAACAGTAAGTGTATAGTGCATAGAGTCGCCTTTTGCTTTGGTGATGTTACTGTTTTTTATAAAATAGTTTTGCGTAATGAATACTTTTTTGTCAAGCGAAAAATGACTCTCATCGTTGGCTTTAGCTTCCACTATTTTGTTGTCAAATCCCAATTCTATTTTTGATGTTTGCTTACTGGTAAAATACCAAGTTAAAGTGGTACCAGCAGGAACAGAAAAATCAGTTGGATTTTGAATGGTTTCATTCTTTTTGGCAAGGTATGCAGGGTAGTTACATTTTACCTGATAACCTAAAATGATAGGCTTTGCCACTACATTTAATAGGAAGTTTTCACTATTGAATTCATCAGCCTGTAGAACAAAATTGCACGATTTCTGAATATTTTTGAAACTGTATCTAAAGTGTGTTTTGTCTTGCTTTTGCAGCTTATATACATTGCCTTCTGTTTTTATATATACTTCATCAGGAATTTGTTTTCCGCTTACTTTTACTTGTAGGTCAAAATCTGTAAATTGTTCGCTACTTAGTTCTTTGTTTTCTATGGTAAAAGTGAAAGGAGCTATTGGTGCAAAAGTTTTGTTGTATTGCAGAATACGTTTAGAGCCATCACTTAATAAATCTGGTTTAACAAAACCAATCAGTACCATTAATAAAATGGGTAATAAAGCATATTTTACATATTTTATGTTTTCTTTAAAGTTAATAGCTAGCTGGAATGGAATAGGATTTAGTAGAGCTGTTTTTTGTTCTATGGCTGCTATTAATAAACTATTATCTTGTAAATTCTTATCGGCAGTTTGCTTTAGTTGTAGTGTATTAAGTAAACTATCATTTATAGTATTAAAATGTTTACCTATAATGCTAGATGCTTGTTCATGATTGATTGTTTTACGCAATTTTAAAATACCACTTAAGGGAAAAACAATGTATTTGGTAATGCAAAGCAGCATAAAAGCAATGAAAGTGAAAAAGATACTTGCTCGTACGGTAGAGTTATACCTGCCAAAATATTCTAAAGTTACAATAAGTATAAAAGTGGTAAGAATAATTCCTAGAAAAAATATACCTCCTTTTATGAGTAGATTTTTATAATACTTGCGAATGAAGGTATCTAATTTATGTGTGAGTATTTGATAATTGCTGCCCATATTTACTTAGGAGCGAATTTAGGGTTAAAAAATCAAGTAAAAAGTAAAAAATTTTAAGTGGAAATTGAATTGGTTCATTTGAAAAAAGTAAATTGCCTTGAAAAAGGTAAATTAACGTGAAGTTTTACAATTTTGAGGATTATTATGAGTACCTGCCTGAGAAATGGCAACCATCATTTTTGGAAGCAAGAAATATTATTTCAAATGCTCACCCTCAGTTGGTTGAAGCTATAAGGTTCAATAGTCCATTTTATTTGTACAAAGGTCTTTTGTTTTACTTATCCATGTATAAAAAAAGAGACTTTATTTTGGGTTTTTGCAATGGCGCGCATTTAAGTGATGAAGCAGGTGTGTTAAGATCTGATGCAAAACAAAAGCACATTAGGCATTGGGTTTTTGACTCCAATCAAAAAATTGATTCCCACTTGTTACTCAATTATATACACGAAGCTATTATTGTGCGTGATATGGAGACAATTGCAAAAACAAAAAATAATTTACCTAAACCCATACAACCATTAGGGCGGATAAAGAAGACTTAAGGAGGTAAAATGTGAGCACTTGAAGACTAAATTTTGCTAACCTATTGTTTTATAAAAGCAAAGTTTATATTTGCCCATTAGCTAAGGAAAGTTTCTTTTAAAGGAAGCACTTAGTTTTATATTGTAAAATACTTTAAATCAAATAAATGAAACACGTCAACACATTAAAAAAAGGTTTATTTCTACTGGGTGCTATTGCTTTTATATTTACTGCAAAAGCACAAAATGCCCGTTTTCAGTTAATCCACAATGCAGCTGATCCAATATTGGACACCGTTGATATTTATGTAAATGGTTCTAAGGTTGATAATGTAGCTTTTAGAACAGCTAGTTCTTTACTTGCAACCAATGCGGGGGTATTAAGAATCAACATCAATGATAAATCAAGTAATGATAGTGGTGACCAAGTTTTAGTTAGGTTTGCACCTACTCTGGTAGCAAACTCAAATACTATATTTATGGTAAGTGGAGTAGCTAATCCAAGCAATTTTGCTGCTAACCCCAATAGTGCCAATACAGGTGTAAGTTTATTTGCAAGAACGGTTGCTAATTTTACGGCAGGTAATGGCAAAACACAGGCTACTTTTATACATGGAATTACTGATGCCCCTGCAATTGATATTATAGCCCGTAGGGCACCTACTGCGGGAAATATGCCTAGCAACTTGGCTTATGGGCAAGTTACCAGTACCCCTGCTATATTTTTTGATAATGTGGAAACCTATTTTGAGGCAAGAGTTGCTGGTACTCGTAACGTAATTAAAGGTTACAAGGCAGGTTTGTCTTCATTTAATCAGCAGGCAATCACTGTATTCGCATCAGGTTTTGTTAATCCAGCAGCAAATCAAAATGGAAAGCCAATGGCTTTATTTGCTGTTGATACCAATGGAAATGTGGTTATGTTACCAGAAGCAGCTCGAGTTCAATTTATTCATAACTCACCTGATACTGCGGTAAAAAGGGTAGATATATACATGAATAGCAATAAAGTGGTTTCGAATTTGGCTTTTAGAGCAGCCTCTTCATTTTTAACAACAGATGCAGGTGATTTAAGTGTTAGAATTGCAAGCGTAAATAGTACAGATACTTTATTTTACATCCCATCAGTTAACATAGTTTCAGGTAAATCTTACGTGGCTATAGCCAACGGACTGAAAGATACAAGTATGTATGCAGCTAATCCAAATGGATTAGATAGATCTTTTACCATTGATGGACTAGATAGTATTGTAGAAGGCTCAACTGTTGCCAATAGATTCCAGTATGTTGTATATAATGGTTCACCTAATTCGGTAAACATATCACTGAATAAATTACCATCCAATTCTTCATTTGTGAGTGATTTAGCTTATGGAGATGCTTCTAATTTGTTAAGCGATAATGCCAATTTTGTTTTTAATGTTTCTAATACCAATAAAACAGAGTATAATGGTGCTTATGCTTTCCGAGCTAGTGGAAGTGATTTAAACCAAACTGGTGTTGTATTTACTTCAGGATTTTACAGCGCAAATGGTAATCCAGTTGGTGCGCCTTCTTTCAAAATATTAGTGGCTTTAAATGATGGTACTGTAAGAGAATTAAGCAGACTAAGCAATAAGTTACAAGTAATACACAATTCACCTGACACAACAATTAGATCAGTTGACGTGTTTGCAAATGGTGTTAAGTTCATTAGTGGATTAAAATTCAGAAACGCTACTGGCATAACAGCAACAGATGCTTACGTTCCTGTTCGTTTGAATATTACCAAAGCTGGTGCATTGGATACTGCCAATTCTCTTTGGGCTGCTAGTTTATTACCAGATTCTAACTTTAATATTGCAATTGCGCATGGATTTACTGGAGCCGCATACAGACCTAATCCGAATTCAGTTGCTACCAATTTTGATGTTACTCTTGTTAGTCCAGCTAAAAGTAACTCTACTTTACCTTCACCTACTAATGAGGTAAGCTTTTTTCATGGTTCACCAAATATGGGTAAAGTTACTATTCAAGGCGAGCAAGAAGGATTGTTTATAGCAAGAGATAATGCATATAGGTCTTTATATAAATACTCACCTACCAAAGGTAATGCCGCAGCCCAATATTTTATTACCAATGTAATTGCTAGTGGCTCACCAGTTTCAACTTATAAAGCCAATTTTGTTGGTAGAAGTGGTTTGGCAGGTATAATGTTTTCTTCTGGTATTTCACTTAATGTTACCATTGGTAGCACAACTAGAACATTTTATGATTCAGCGCAAAAGAAAAATGTAACTATAATAAGTCTTCTTGCGTGGAACAAGGCAGATTCAGCGTTATTTGCCGCAGATTCAAATCTGAGATTGGGCTACTATATTGCTTGGAGTGATGGTAGAGTAGATACTTTAGAAAGAGTAAGAGAAAATTTAGGTGTAAATGAATTAAATACCAAAAATACCGCATTTGTAATGTATCCAAATCCTGCAACTGATAAAGTAACGGTTGCTTTTACTGCCGACCAAAAGCAGTCATTAAATGTTAATATTATGGATATAAGAGGAGCCTTGGTTAAAACAGTTAATGTAATGCCAGTTTTAGGTGAAAACAAAGTAGAAATAGAAACTGGAGATTTAACCAAGGGTATTTATTTTATTCAATTGAATGGTTTAGCTGGTTTTACTACACAAAAACTAATAATAGAATAAATTTAATAATAGCTAATTGAGCTAAAGAGCGGACATACTATACATGTCCGCTCTTTTAATTTAAATACAATATAAAATATTGAATACTTAAAACGATTGCGATTATATTCGCACCTTTATTTAAAAATTATGACAAAAGGACCTATTTCAAATTTTATTGAAACACACTATAAACACTTTAATGCGGCTGCTTTGGTTGATGCTGCCAAAGGATATGAAACCCATTTAACAGAAGGTGGAAAAATGATGGTTACGCTAGCTGGAGCCATGAGTACTGCAGAGTTAGGAAAATCATTGGCAGAAATGATACGCCAAGGGAAAGTGGATATTATTAGCTGTACAGGTGCTAATTTAGAAGAAGATATAATGAATTTGGTGGCTCATAGCCATTATAAGCGTGTACCTAATTACCGCGATTTAAGCCCACAGGATGAGTGGGATTTATTGGAAAACCATTATAACCGTGTAACAGATAC
>JANMIV010000342.1:0-4781 GCA_031375995.1 Bacteroidota bacterium | reverse complement strand
AAACATAAGTGGTAACTCTATTTTGAAGTGATTTTATCACTTGTTTACTAATAAAAGAACGCTCCCTTCTTAATTTTTGGGACTGCAAATGTAGTAGTTTAACTCAATTTTCAAATACCTTTTTAAAAAAATTTGCTTTTTTTTGAAAGTAATAGGTTAAAAAATTGAGTTATACTAATATATAAATAAAAAAGTCAGCTATGGGAATAGCTGACTTTCTTTATTTGATGGCGATTTTACTACATTTTTGCCAATAGTTTTTCTTTGTACTTCTTTACTTGTGCATTTACTTTATCTACCACCAAATCTGTAGCCGCTTCAAAAGTACTGCTATGTTCTTTTGCAAATACCTCATAACCACCTGCATTTAGTTTTACCTCTACTGTTTTGTTTTCTCCGTGCATATCCTTCTCCAAACGCAAATAAACCATTGCTTTATCAACTCCCTCATAAAAGGTTTTGGTTTTTTCCAGTTTTTTAGTGATAAAATCAAGCAGTTTTTTGTCTGCGTCAAAGTGGATGGATTGAATGTCAACTTTCATAATTTTTGGTTTTGTTTAAGGTTTGGTACTAAAATTAATTTCTAGGATGCTTTTTATATACTTCTTTGAGTCTTTCAATGCTATTATGGGTATAAACTTGGGTGGCGGCTAAACTGGAATGCCCTAAAAGTTCTTTGATGGCATTTAAATCTGCTCCCTTATTTAACAAATGTGTTGCGTAGGTATGCCTAAGCACATGTGGGCTTTTCTTGGTAATAGACGTTACTTTTGATAAATAGTTTTTTACGGTATTGTAAATAAATTTAGGATACAATTTTTCGCCACTATTGGTCAATAATAAATAGTTAGAACCATCAAAATTATTAGCTCGTTTCAATTGGTTATACGATTCTATTTGCGCAATTAAATCATTGGTAACAGGTATAATGCGTTCTTTGTTGCGTTTTCCCAGTACTTTTATTTGTTTTTTGTACTTGTCAATATTGGCATTGGTCAGATTTTGTAACTCGGAAAGCCTTATTCCTGTAGAGTAGAATAAGTTCAATAACAATCTATCTCTTTGCCCTTCAAAATCGGCACCAAACATGTTTTTCAGCGAACCAATATCAAGCAAGTCTTCCATAGCGTGTTGCTCTACAAATTCAGGTAATCTTTTTTCTATTTTAGGCGATTGTACTTTACTGATTGGATTGAAAGTAACAATTTCATCTTTTTGCAAAAATTTGTAAAATGATTTTAAAGTAGATAGTTTTCTGGCTACTGACCTGTTTTTTACCGCTTCATTCATTAAATGTACCAACCAACTTCTTACATGCTGGTGGGTAACGACACTAACGGCTTCTATTTGATAAGTGGATTGAATAAACGATTCGAATTGGGTAAGGTCTGTTTTGTAGCTGGTGAGGGTATGGATAGATTGCTTTTTTTCAAACTCAACATATTGTAAAAATTGTTGTATGGCATCCCCAAGAATCATATTAACGAATATAGGGGTTTAGATTTCATTAGCAAGTAAAAAATGGTATTTATTTTTTAACATTTAGGCAATATTTAAATAACAAAAGCCCTCCATTGAAAATAGAGGGCTTTTGCACTTGCTAAAAAATTTTATTTTAGTTGTTTTAATACTTCCAAGGCATTTTTATTATTAGGATCGTACTCCAATGCTTTTCTGTACATGGCTTTACACTCATTCTTCATATCTTTTTGTAGGAAGTAAAAGCCCAAATAATCGTATGAAGAAGCCAAACTTTTTGATAAACTAGCCTTTTGCTTGTTAAAAACTGCGGTATCGGCAAGGGTTAGTTCTATGTACTTTTCATACATTTGTTTAGCTACTGTGGTTTTTAACAAAGTATCCATAGCCGCATTGGCATTGGCTCTCTGTACATACGCATCTGCAAAATCAGGTCTTGCCTCATTTACTTTTGCAAAAGCAGAATCAGATTTCGCATACATTTTGGCATTATAGTAATATTTACCAATGGTATAATTATCCATAATAGTTACTTTTTTTGCTACACTATTGTATTTTTCATACGCACTAACAGCATCAGCATATTTGCGTTGTTTAAAATATACTTTAGCCAACTCTTGGTATAGTTCTATTTTATTGGCATCCATGCTTAATGCTTTGTTTAAATTGATAATTGCCAAACTATCTTTTCCAGTTATTTTTGATTGCAACTTGCCTAAATATTCATAATCAGTGGCTGTTATTTTTTCTATGGCTATTTTACCCATTAATGTTTCAAGGGAAGTTAAACCCTTTTTAAAGGTTTCTAATTCACTTTTTATGTTACCTGCTTCATAGCTTACATAGGCCAATAGTCTATTTAAATATATATTATTTGATTTGTCGTTTTTGATTGCTTCTTGCACATAAATGAGTGCTTCGGCATACTCTTTTGATTTATATAGAATTTGCGCATAACGTAATTGATTAGCCGCACTCAACTCCGAATTAAGTAGATAATTCTTGTATGATTCTTTTGCTTTATCAAACTTACGTAATAAAGAATAATACTCTGCTTGATTTTTAAAGGCGGTAGCGTATTTAGGATCTTTTGCAAAAGCGGTATCCAAAGCTTCTTTTGCTACTGGTAAATTTCTTACTCTAATCCAAATCAAAGCTATTTTGGCAAATGCTTTTGGGTTATTAGGATCTAAAACGGTGGCACGGTTGTAAAAAGTAGCGGCTTTGCTACCATCTTGCATCTCCAAAAACACATCACCTGCGGTGGTCAATACATCATAGTCTGTTTTTGTTACTTTATAAGCTTCTTCTGCCAAAGCAGATGCTTGAGCAAGCATTTTGTTTTCTCCGCCTATCATGCCATTTGCAACAGCAATTATTCCTTTTGCATTTACATAATCGCCTTGCTTGTTTCTGCAAAGGGTTAATGCTTTGTCAAATTGGGCTTGAGCTTCGCTTACTTTGTTATCAAGTAAAAGCAATTCGCCAATACCTGCATACAAAGTAGGATTATTTGGTACTTTCTGAACCCCTAAATTAAAGGCTATTAAGGCAGAATCGGGTTTGTATAAGTTTATATACGATTGTCCTAGGTAATAATAGTTTTCTCCTTTTGAAGGCTCTTTTTGTATCAATTCCAAAAATATATTTCTGGCATGTTCATACTTTTCAAAGTCCATTGCTTTTAAACCATCGCTCAGTGATTGTGCTTGTGAAGTAACTACTAATACAAGTAGTTGAGCAAATAATACTATTCGTTTCATGTAAGTAAATTGTTTGGGAGTTAGTTTTTGTTTGTATAACTCCATTTTTTTTGTTTTCGTTTCAAATTAAATGCCAAATAGGGCAAATAGCCAAATTTAAGTATTATATAACCGTAATTTAACACTTAGAAATAGCCTAAATATTACAATCCTAGCCACTCTTTAGCAGTTTTATACAAAACTTTTTCTTTTTGGTCTTGGGTTAAGTCATTCATCAACTCTATAAATTTACCATGCTCTAAATCACCTAATGGAAATGGAAAATCGCTTCCCAAAGCTATTCTTTCCGCTCCAAATAGATTAATTAGAAATTTAAAGGTATCATCATCATGCACCAAACTATCTATATAAAATTTATCAATATATTCCCTAGGGTCGCTTATTTGGTGCACATTGCAAAGGTCTGGGCGAGCATGGAAAGCATGGCTAATTCTGCCTAAGGTTTGCGGAAAACATCCACCACCATGCGCAAAAAGTACCCTTAACTTCGGATATTTATCAAAAATACCTCCAAAAATAAGGCTACAAATAGCCAAAGAGGTTTCGGCTGGCATACCAACCAACCAAGGTAAAAAGTATTTGGGCATTCTTTCTTGCCCCATCATATCCCACGGATGCACAAAAATGGCCATACCCGCTTTTTCTGCGGCTTCGTAAAAAGGATAGTAATAGGCATCATCTAAATTGCGGTGCTCTATATGCGTGCCTATTTCAACTCCCTTTAAACCCAACTCGTTTTTACAACGCCACAATTCCTGCACAGCCAAATCAATATCTTGCATGGGCAAAGTACCCAAACCCAATAATCGGCTAGGGTATTTATTTTGAATAGCTGCCAAATGATTATTGTAATACTGCGCCCACTCCAGCGTATGCGCTGGTTCTGCCCAATAATAAAATAAAACAGGAATGGGAGACAATGCCATTATATCTACCCCATGCTGATCCATGTGGGCTATAATTTTTTCTGGATTCCAGCAAAGCTCGTCTATGGTTCTAAAAAAAGTACCATTGGCTTTCATCATGTCTGCTTTGCCCTTTTCGGTATGGTTTAAATAAATAAATTCATCACCATATCCGTACTTTTCTTTCAAATTGGGCATGAATTCAGGTAAAATATGTGCATGAATATCTATTTTCATCATTTTGATTGATTTTAAACAATCTGGCAATTATATCATTTTATAGTGAAATTGATGGTATGCAAGTTTGAATAAGAAAGTAAATGTTTTGCTAAGGGTAAGTAATTCAGGTAAAAAAAGGGAAAGCGTTAGCAAATCTTGCAAATGCTTGAGTTATAAAAATCATATTGCGCTGCCTTTTTTTAAAAAGGTAAAACTATACATTTGAAATTTTATTATACTATACAAAACTATTTTATAAAATGGCTAAACATACAGATTTACATGCTGCTACTGGCAATACTTTAAGTTGCAAAGGTTGGGTTCAAGAGGCAGCATTGCGCATGCTTCATAATAATTTGGACCCCGATGTGGCTGAAAAACCAGACGACTTAGTAGTATATGGAGGAATAGGAAA
>JANMIV010000332.1:0-5088 GCA_031375995.1 Bacteroidota bacterium | reverse complement strand
GTATTGTTGAAGGAAATGGTTCATCAACTTCTAGAGGAACTGTAACACTTGGCGCAGGTAATAATTCAAATATTGTGATTGCTAACAATGAAATAAGAGCTGCCAATAATGATACTTTAAGAAGACCTGCAAATGGTATTTTTAGTAATAATAGCAATAATTCCAATATTACTATTGGAGGAGTTATTGCAAGACCTGGAGGAAATAATATTTATGACTTTACTTTTACGGCCATCAATATCACTAATTCTGGTAATGGATTCAACATTGGAAGTTCAAGCAATAATGCTGATGGAAATACAGTTTATCAAAGAGGCGTAAGTTCAACCCAATTAAGAGGAATAACAGTTTCTGCTGGAAACAATCATATTATTTCAAGAAATAGTATTGGAGGAAGTGCCCCTGATAGATCTGGTTCTGCCTTAATAACAACAACAACTACTACTACTTGTTTTACTGGAATTTTAATGAACGCAACATTAGCAACAGGATATCAAGTATCAAATAATGTTGTAGGCAATATTTTTGCGAACTCAGCTGGTAGTGATCACTCCTTTGTTGGGATAGATATTCCTTCAGGTTCAGTAAGTGGAACAATATCATCAAATACAATAGGTGGAGGCATAAATGCATATGATACCATTCGTTGTAATGGAGATTCAAAAGGAATAAGACAAGCAGGTGCTGGAACGGTAACCATATCCAATAATATTGTCTCTAATATTACCAATCAGTCAATTCAAAATGATTTCCTTGCAGGAATTGAAGGATCCGCTGGTAATACAACTATCTCAAATAACTTAGTTAGGGACATTGTTCAGATAAGTACCACGAATTCTTCAACTGCATTTGCATGCGTTGGAATTCAATCGACATCTACTGGTAACAATAATGTTACTAACAATATTGTGAATAGGATAGTTAATTTAAGTAATACTGCTTCAGTTCCAGCCGTAGGTATTTCGCATAGTTCTGGTGCTAATACGATAATTGCTAGAAATAGAGTAATGAATGTTTCTGCACGAGGCACAACCAATCCATTGACATTGGGTATTGTTAGTACATCTGGAACACCATTTATCTCAAATAATCAAATTATAATTGGAGATAGTTCTTCTGCTACAGCTATTGTTCAAGGAGTAAGAGTTGAAGGAACAGCCACGACTACAATTTTCAACAATTCAATTTTTGTAAATGCAAGAGGTAATTCCGCAAACCATTCTTATGGCTTACTGAGAACATCGACTGCAACCATTGATTTTAGAAACAATATTGTTTACAATAAAAGAACAAACTTAGGTGCAGGAAGAAACTTTGCTGTTGGATCAACCTCTGCAACGGGTGTAAGTGGTTCAAATATCAATTATAATTTACTAGTTGTAAACGATACGGCTTTTATAGCAGAACTGCCTGCTGCGGTTAATAATGGCTGGACCGCCTTAAACTCATTGTATACCACAACATACAATACAAACTGGGCCGAACGTACTTCAGTAGTTGCAGCAGAAGCTTTATTTACTGATACCTTAGTTGGTAATTTAGGAATTGCTGCAACAAATCCAGAAGCTTGGTATGCAAATGGAAAAGGTATTCGCATCATTGGCCAGACGGGTGATTTTAATAATGCATCAGGAGTTCGTTCGGGTGCAATTAATACTGGATCGGTTGATATTGGATCGGTTGAATTTACCCCTACATCGTTACCGCCAATAGCATTTGCTGATAAAGTACCTGCTGCCAATGATAGTACGCAATTCTTTTTTGGAAGTAGAATGATTGCTAAAGCCAATTGGGGAGCTTTAGGAAGTTTACCTTCTAGTGTAGATGCAAGATACTATTCTGGAGTAAATCCAGCTAATACTATAGGAGGAACTACCTTTATGAATGCTTATTGGGATATGCAAGCAACTGGAGGAAGTGGTTTTGATTATGCTTTAACCTTGATGCAAGATTCTGCTGTTTTAGGAACAGTTATCACCCCTGCCAACTTGGGTATTGCTCGTTATTTGGGAACTGCTACTAATTGGACTAGATTTAACCCAACTACCGTGAGTAATATTACTGGATTTATGTTGGCTAATACAACCAATGCAAATGCTTTAGGTATCTATACTGGAACCAATGCTTTGGTAAATCCATTACCAGTTAAATTGATTGCCTTAAACGCAATAGCTAAAAACAATGATGCTATATTAAGTTGGACAACGGCTTCGGAACTTAACAATAAAGGATTTGATGTTGAGCGTTCGTTAGATGGGCGTAATTTTGAAAAAGTTAGCTTTGTAAAAGGTGCTGGAAATAGTAACCGAAATGTAATCTATAAATACAATGATGCTCAAATATTCAACAAGGCTCAAGTATTCTATTACCGCTTAAAACAAGTTGATTTTGATGGCAAGTTTGAGTATTCTCAAATTATCAGAGTAAGTAAAAATGCTGAGAAAGCCAATTCAATAGTAGTATATCCTAATCCATTTAGTACGGAATACCAAGTATCTTTCCAAGCTAACAATGAAGGAATTGCTATATTGGAAACAGTAGATTTACAAGGCAAGGTAGTAGCGAACAAAACCGTTTCTATACAAGCCGGTATCAACGCTATACCTGTAACCGAAGTAGAGAATTTAAAAGCTGGTGTTTACTTTGTGCGCTTAACTGTAAATGGTGAAACACAAGTAATGAAACTAGTGAAGAACTAGTTTTAACAATATACCTATAAAACAAAAAAGACTGCTTTCACCCAAGCAGTCTTTTTTGTTTTATAAGCTTTTCAAAAGGGTTTGCTTTACTAGCAAGCTATTAACAACTATAATCTTCTGTTTACTATATCTAAAGTGCGCTTTTTCCAAGCAATAAAATCGCCTGCTAAAATATGAACCCTTGCCTCCTCTACCAACCATAGATAAAAGGAAAGATTTTGAATACTGGCAATACTAGCCCCTAAAAACTCATTGCATTTAATCAAGTGTTTCAAATAGGCTTTTGAGTATTCTGGAGTAAAAACTTCATCTAAGGGCGAAAAATCGTTTTTCCATTTTTCATTCTTTATATTGATAATTCCTTGGCTGGTAAAAATAAATCCATGCCTAGCATTTCTGGTGGGCATTACGCAATCAAACATATCTATTCCCAAAGATATACATTCCAGTATATTCTCTGGAGTACCTACTCCCATTAAATAACGGGGCTTTTCTTTGGGTAAAATACCACATACCAAATCCGTCATTTCATACATCATTTCAGCAGGTTCTCCCACGGAAAGCCCTCCTATGGCATTGCCTTCTCTTCCTAAATCAGCTATAAATTTAGCACTTTCAATACGCAAATCTTTAAATGTTGAGCCTTGAACTATGGGAAACAACGTTTGCTTTTTACCATATAAATCTGCTGTGGCATCAAAACGAGTAATACACCTTTGTAGCCAACGATGTGTTAGACCTAGCGATTTTTTAGCATAATCGTATTCACAGGGATATGGTGTGCATTCATCAAATGCCATGATGATATCTGCTCCAATATTACGTTGAATATCCATGACGCTTTCGGGAGAAAAAAAGTGCTTACTTCCATCTAAATAGGATCTGAATTCTACTCCTTCTTCACTTATTTTCCGTATTTCATTTAAGCTAAAAACCTGAAATCCCCCACTATCTGTTAGCATAGGTTTATCCCAATTGATAAACTGATGAATACCTCCTGCTTTATGAATGACCTCTGTTCCTGGGCGTAAATAAATGTGATACGTATTGGCGAGTATAATTTGTGCTTTTATGCGTTCCTTTAACTCTGTTTGGTTTACACCTTTTACCGTTCCTTGAGTGCCTACTGGCATAAAAATAGGCGTTAATATTTGGCCTATTTCAGTTTCAATAACGCCAGCACGTGCCTGCGAACTATTATCGGTTTGGGCAATTGTAAATTTCATAATTGGATAAAAAGGACGAAAGTAAGTTAGCTTTTATTCAAAGTGCAAGCTAATTTGTATCAATTGGGGGTAAATGGACTCTATTGCTTGGGTATATGGATAAATATCTCTAAAAAGTGCATTGCCTGATGTTTGACAAGTTTTTATCTCTGGTGAAAGTTTAAAGTATTCAAAATAGATATCTAAGCCAATACCTGCTTCCCAACCATAAGTAAAGGGTACAAGAGACACTACTGGATTTTGAATACCTCTAGTTCTGGTGGTGGTACTTCCAAAATCGTAGCTAAATCGGGGGCCTGCAATTACATAAACACGTGTGTTTCTTCTTCTTTCTGATTTAAACTTAACCAATAATGAAGCATCGCAGTAAGCAGATTCTATTTTTACTATTTTCTCTGAATTTTCAAATTCATAAACTAAGTTACGTTGCACAAAAGAGATAACTGGAGCCATTAAACGTAAATCCCAATATTTCCCTAGTTTCATACTGACTATTGCGCCTAATCCAATACCAGGAAAACCTACTACTGAAAGATTTTTTAAAGTATCTGTAGCAAAATAACTTGGACGTGTCTCTACTTGTAATCTGCCAATATTGGTGGCTAAAGTAAAACCAAAATGAAATTTTCTATTATCATATTGACCTAAATTAGGTTGAGCATGGAGAACAGCAACCAAGCTAAAAAAACATAAAAAGGCTGTTAGTTTAAATGATTGTTGCCTTATTTTTGAGCTACGTAAATTGTGCAAGTGCCGAAAGTTAATGGTTTTACAATAGTATTGCTAAATCCAGAATTCTGCAAATATTTCACAAATGCATCCCCTTCTGGAAAATGCTTAACGCTTTCTGGCAAATATTTGTATGCATTGCCACTGTCTTTATTAATTAATTTTGCCCACAGTGGAAGTACAAATTTAAAATAAGCACCAAATATTTGTTTAAAAGGAAATTGCTTAGGATTAGAGAACTCCAAAACCACTAGTTTACCGCCTACTTTTAAGACCCTGTTTATTTGAGATAAACCTTTTTCTAAATTTTCAAAATTACGAACCCCAAAACTCACGGTAACCGCATCAAAGTAGTTTTCATCAAAAGGCAAGTTTTCACTGTCGCCCTTTACCATTTCAATTTTAGCCGTTAAACCTCTTTTCGCTATTTTATC
>JANMIV010000312.1:0-5343 GCA_031375995.1 Bacteroidota bacterium | reverse complement strand
ACAAGTAACACTGCTGTTGTTACTGATATAGATGGAGTAGTAAGCTTTGGTGGTTTTTAACGTGGTAACAGATAGATTATGGTAACCTCTCGTGATGGAGAAAGCCGTAAATACATGGTGCCATTGTCAAAACACATTTTGGTACAAGAAAACGATTTCGTAAAAGCGGGTTCACAATTATCTGATGGTTCTATAAGCCCACAAGATATCCTAAGAATTGAAGGACCTTTAGCGGTTCAACGTTATATTTTAAATGGTATTCAAGAGGTTTACCGTTTACAAGGGGTAAAAATATCTGACAAGCATATAGAAATTATTGTACGCCAAATGATGCAGAAACTAGAAGTAGTGGATGCAGGTGATACTTTATTCTTAGAAGGTGAAGTAGTGGATAGATTTAAGTTTAAGAAAACCAACGATTGGATTTATGACAAAAAAGTAGTTGTAGAACCAGGTGATTCTACTAACTATAAAGCGGGTCAAATTATAAGTGTACGCAAATTACGTGATGAAAACTCTCAATTGAAGCGCAAAGATTTACGCACCGTAGAAGTACGTGATGCAGAATCAGCTACTGCGGTTCAAGTAATTATGGGTATCACTAAATCATCATTAGGTACACAAAGCTTTATGAGTGCTGCATCGTTCCAGGAAACGACTAAAGTATTGAACGAGGCTGCAATCAATGGTAAAGTAGATAGAATGCTAGGACTAAAAGAAAACGTTATTGTTGGACATTTAATTCCTGCAGGAACAGGTATCCGCGATTACGAAAAACTAGTAGTAGGAAGCAGAGAAGAATACGAAGCATTATTGTCATCAAAGGATGATGAATAGATAGTAATGTTATTATGAAATGTAAAAAAGCTACTTAGAAAATTTTCTAAGTAGCTTTTTTTGTTTCTTTGTAAATATAGGGCTAATAGAATATTGAAAATAAAAGATGCTTAACAGGGTAATTGTTTTAATTGTAGTTGTCTGCTTATTTTTTAATATGCCGAGCATATTAGCGCAGAGCAAGACCAATGTAGATAGCTTGTTAAACATACTAAGCACTGCACAGTCTGATACTTTAAAGATAAAAATTTTAAATGGCCTTGCCAAAGCATTAAGAAATAAGGAAACTGGCAAGGCTTTGGAATATGCAACCCAAGCCAACAAATTATCCATAGAACAAAATTATGATTTAGGACTGGCTTACTCCTCTGATATTTTGGGCGTAATTAATTTGCAATTTGGCGATAGCAGAAAGGCTTTGTATTACCATTTCATTGCACTTCAGATTTTTAAAAAGAGACATGATTTTAAGGGAGAATCGTTTGCATTGAATAATATTGGTGCTGTTTATGCGCATTTAAAAAATTATAAGAAGGCCAAACAATATTATCAAATGTCTTTGGTTTTAAAACGACAATTAGGATTTTATAAGGAAGTAAGCAGCTCTTTAATTAACCTAGGAAACATTGAAATGAGTGATAAGCATATTGCCAAATGTATCAGCTACTATTTACTGGCGTTAAAAAATGCCATTCAGTATAATGATACCAACAATATAGTTATTGCAAATATTAACCTAGGAGAGGCATATATTGATGCAAAAAATTATAATAAAGCCCTTGCATATTATAAGCAAGCGTTAAAGCTATCAGAATTAACAGGCGTAGTGTTTCATAAGGCACACATAAAATACGCTATGGGTAAAATTTATACCAAGTTGGATAAGGGTCTTTTGGCAGAAAATAGTTTTGAAGAGGCTATCATATTAGCAAGAAAAATTGACGCTAAGCCATTGCTATTAAACATTTACAAATACTATGCTGCATTGTGTAAGACACAGCAAAATTACTATGCGGCATTGCTATTAAATGAGCAGTTTTTGAGTTTGAATGATACGTTGTATAACCAGGAAAACGCAAAGAATATCAATGAAATGCAGGCTCGTTTTGATTTAAAAGAGAAGGAAGAACAGATTAAAAGTTTAAATATTCAAAGGGAAGTGGTTGAAATGAATAATACCAAAGAGAAATTGCTCAGAAACCTCCTCATTATGGTGGTTGTTTTTGTGTCGCTTATTACTTTTATTGTTATTCGATTGGTGATAGTAAAGCAAAGGTCTAATAAGATATTAACTATTAAGAATAAACTAATTGAAGAACAACAGAATGAGATAAAAAAGATCAATGTTGTATTGGAAAATAATAATAGGGAGCTAATGAAGGAGAATATATCAGCTAAATATGAAATATTAAAATCTAAAATAAACCCCCACTTCTTATTTAACAGCCTAAGTACTTTATCCTCGTTAATTATAGAAGATAAAAAAGTGGCATTGGAATTTTTAACTAAGTTTTCTAAGTTGTATAGGTCTATAATGGAGCATGGTAACACTAGTTTAGTTACTATTGCCAGTGAGATTGAAGTAGTTGATAGCTATGTTTATTTAAACAAAATAAAGTTCTTAAATAATTTAGTGGTTCATTATGAGCTGGATGAAGCTATAATGGATGCACTTATTGTTCCATTTGGTATGCAACTTTTAATAGAAAATGCTATCAAGCATAATATCATTTCTTCACATCATCCATTGACAATAATAGTATCAATTGCAGATAATAAGGTAGTGGTAAAAAATAGTGTACGTAAAAAGGTAAATGAAGGTTCTAGTATGGGTTTAGGTCAGAAAAGTATAATAGAAAGATATAAAATGCTTACCGATGTCCTACCCACTTTTGAAGTGATAGATGACTGGTATATAGCAAAAATCCCTATTTTAGGTTTGAAGTAAGAGGTGAAATGAATTGCGTAATTATAGAAGATGAGCCACATGTTGCCAATCACTTAGTTTATTTACTAAATGAGTACGAACTAGATTGTAAAGTACTATGCATTCTTCCCAGTGTTGTTGATTCTGTTTTATGGTTAAAAAACAACCAAGTTGATTTGATATTTATGGATATTCAATTAAGTGATGGAATTAGTTTCGAAATTTTTGATCAAGTTGATATAAGCATACCTGTCATTTTTATTACTTCCTATAATACATATGCGCTAGATGCTTTTAAAAGAATGGGAATAGCCTATTTGCTTAAACCATTGGATGTAGAAGAACTTAAAGCGGCCATAGCTAAATATAGAAAATGGTTTGGAAATATGAATACCAATGCTGGTTTGGCTGCTTTATCTTCTTCCTATCAAACTAGATTTATGGTTCAGGTGGGTAACCATATCCGTTCTGTTGAGGCAGCAGAAATAGCGTTTATTTATGTTAAATATAAACAGGTTTTTATTGCATGTAAGGATGGTACTACATGGCCTTTTGACAATACTATGGAGTATATTGAGAAGAGACTAAATGCTCAATTTTTCTTTAGAATTAATCGCCAGTTTATTGTAAATAGAAGTGGTATTGAAAAAATGTTTAATGAGACACGTGGCAGGGTAAAAATATTAACTAAACCAGAGAGTAAAGAAGATTTAATTGTGAGTATTGATAGGGCCAGCGAATTTAAGAAATGGTTGAATCAATAAGTATTTTGCACTTTCAGTTTTAATTTTTGCACTTTCGGTTGTTTATTACAGTGTGTTGATTAAAGTTTATAAGGAATATACTATGTTAGCACAGTAAAAAATGTTAAAAAATGAAAAAAATATTTTCACTTTTGTTTTGTATCGTATTGGTATTTTTATATCAAAATGTTAAGGCTCAAAATTTGGGTTTTGAAGCAACTCCAGCAACTCTTCCACCAGCAAATTGGGCGGCAGTTACAGGAACTTGGAATACAAGTTCTTCAATACCAGATGTGCGTTCAGGTAGTCAGTCAATGTTTATCACAGATCCTGCAACTACAGGTACCACCATTGGAACAACCAATCCTTTTTTTGTAGTTCCAACCTCTTCAACCCAATTTATAATAAGCATGGCATGGGCCAAAAGCAATTTACCAAATGGTGTTTTGTATTTAGGATTTCGTTCAGGGTCAACCAATACTTTAAATCCGACTGCTGCAACTACTGGGCAACCAGTTAATTTATCAACTACTAGCTATAATAGAATTATATCAGTATCTGCTACAACGGTGGCTGCGGGAAGTTATGGTGTTTCTATGCGCGCTTTCAGAAATGCTACAAATCCAACGGGTACTTCTATTTTTATTGATGATGTTATTGCTTATGCTAGCACGTCAAATATACCTGATACGATATCTCCAGACAAAATAAGTGCTCCCTTTGTATATATTGGCTCTCCTTATGTTGTGGAGTGGGCTAATGGATTAGATACGGCTTCAAACTCTTCTAGAAGAAAAGGAGTAGTAATACTTAGAACAACTGGAACTGTTACAATAGCTCCTGTACTCAATAGCCAAGCTACTTATAGTTCAAGCGGGGGTGTATTGGGTATTTCGTCATTTAGCCAGGCTGGTAATACTTGGCAAGTAGTAGGGGCAACAACCGATTCGAGTATAACCTCATTCAATGATTTAGCTGCTACACCTTCTACCACCTACACTTATGCTATAGTTAATTATGATAATGCACATAATTATAGTGATGCAGTATTGGTAACACCTATTCCTGGACCATCAATGACATACCTGAATAGCAATTTGAATAAGCTAATAGGAAATGTTCGCAATGGTGCCACATTTGTAATGAATCGTATCAGCATTCAAACTAATGGTAATAGTAATCCTTTATGGGTTACTAAGTTTAATTTATCTACATTAGGAAGCACCAATCCTTCTTCAGATGTTTTAAGAGCGCGTGTATTCGGTACAAGGGGATCAAGCACTTTTGATTCAACAAGACTAGTGGGAACATTTAATTCACCTAATGGGGCTTTTAGCATAACTGCAAGTGATACTTTGCTTCCTGGTACAAATTTTTATTGGTTAGTGTATGATGTAAACCCAGGAGCAGCTAACTGCAATACATTGGATGAGAATTGTGATAGTATCAATATCTCTAGTATAATTTATACACCTTCTGTAACAGCGCCAACGGGAACAGTGTCCATTAATTCACAATTAAACGGTGTTTATACAATTAACCCTGCTTTACCTGTTGGATGCGGAACTAATAATTTTGCTAGCATTTTAGAAGCGGTCAATTATTTAAATAATTTTGGCACATCAGGCCCTGTAACTTTTAATGTTGCAGCTGGGAATTCTTTCACTCACGCTCCCGTTATTCTATCTTCTACAGGAAGTTTAACTGCTCCTATTGTATTTCAGAAGGGCGGAATTGGCTCTAATCCAGTGGTTTATGGAATTAATGGAATTGGAACTGCTGATGGACTCATAGTGTTAAATGGAGTAAACTATGTAACTTTTGATGGAATCGATT
>JANMIV010000306.1:0-5514 GCA_031375995.1 Bacteroidota bacterium | reverse complement strand
GTTCCTCCAGCTACTATACAATCAGCCATTCCAGCATGAATTTTAAAACTGGCCATGGCAATGCTTTCTAAACCTGCCCCACAATACCTATTTAAAACCATTCCTGGCACATTAATGGGCATTGACAAAAGGGAAATCATTCTGCCTATTTGCATTCCTTGTTCCGACTCTGGAACGGCATTTCCAACTATTAAGTCATCAATACGAGAAGGGTCTAATTGTGGCACCGAATGGAGGAGATGTTTAATAACATCCGCAGCCAAATCATCAGGTCTTGTAAATCTAAAACTTCCTTTTCCTGCTTTACCTATTGCTGTTCTATATCCTGCTACTATATATGCATTCATAATTTTTTCTATAATTAAATGGCTAACTAATTTCTAAGTGGTTTACCTGTTTTTAAAGTATGTTGAATACGCTCCAAAGTTTTTCGCTCTCCGCAAAGTGATAGAAATGCTTCTCGTTCTAAATCCAACAAATACTGTTCAGATACTTTTTGTGGGCTCGACAAATCGCCTCCGCACATAATCCAAGCTAATTTTTTCGATATTTTTTTATCATGTTCAGATATATAACCTCCTTTATACATGCTATGCGCACCCACTAAAAACATGGATAAAGCCGATTTGCCTTGTACTTTAATATCATTTCTCATTTTAGGTTGCGTATATCCTGCATCAGCCAATTCTATAACACGCTTTTTCGCATCTGTTATTTGCATACTTTTATTCATGCTTATTCTATCTGACTTCCTAAAAATATTCATTGCCTTTGCTTCATGCGCACTGGTTGCCACTTTAGCCGTTGCTATATTCATATATGCATTCTTTATGGTATTTAACTCCACATCCCCTTCCTCAAAAGCATCGCTAGCTCTCAAAGTCATTTCTTTAGTCCCCCCTCCTCCAGGTATCAATCCCACGCCTACTTCCACCATTCCAATATAGGTCTCCGCTGCCGCCTGAATGGCATCGGCATGTAAGTTTAACTCACAGCCACCTCCTAAAGTTAAACCATGTGGTGCAGTAACTACTGGTATGCTTGAAAATCTAGCCCTAGTGGTAGCCTTTTGAAAACTGCGTACCATTAAATCAATTTCGTCCCACTCCTGATCAATAGCAAACATCAATAACATGGCTAAGTTTGCGCCTGCTGAAAAGTTGACCCCTTCATTGGCAATTACCAATCCTCTAAAATCTTTTTCTGCAATTTCTATTGACTTTAAAATTCCTTGAACTACCTCTCCACCCATCGTATTCATTTTGGTATGGAATTCTAAATTTAAAACGCCATCCCCTAAATCAATTAATGATGTTCCACTATTACTCCAAACTGTATTGGTTCTTATGGTATCAAGTGTTATTTGTTTTTCAGTACCCGCAATATTTTGGTATTTTTTAGTGGCAATATCATAGTACTTTTTTGTGCCCTTTTCAATTGTATAAAAACTAGTAATACCATCATTTAACATTTCATAAACCCATGTGGCTGGCTTGTTTCCGTTAGCAGACATAATTGTGATGGCGTTTTGAACACCAATTGCATCCCACATTTCAAATGGCCCCATATCCCAACCAAAACCCGCACATACGGCTGCATCAATTTTATATAGCTCATCTGCTATTTCCGGAATTCTGTGGCTCACATAACTGAATAACCCATTAAAGGTTGTTTGATAAAATGTACCTGCTACGTCTTTGCCATTGTACAAAACGGGTAAACGTTTAGCTAAGTTTTCAATTGGTTTTGTTTGCTCTAATGTGGCAAATTTTACTTTTTTCTGTGCTTTGTAATTCAGTGTTTCTAGGTCGAGCGATAAAATTTCTGTTTCCCCTTGCTCATTTTTAGTTTTTTTATAAAAACCTTGCCCACTCTTATCTCCATACCATTTGTTTTCATTCATTTTCTGCAAAAAATCTGGTAATTCAAACAAATGAACGGCCTCATCCTGCTTTACATCATTGGTTAAGTTATTGGCTACTTTAATTAAAGTATCTAATCCAACTACATCACCCGTTCTAAAAGTAGCTGATTTCGGGTGCCCAATTACGGATCCCGTCAATTTATCAACCTCTTCCACACTTAAACCTAATTTTTTTACTACATGCAGTATTTCCATAATGGCATACACCCCAATTCTATTGGCAATAAAAGCAGGTGTATCTTTGCACAAAACAGTGGTTTTACCCAAATATAAACTACCGTAATTAATTAGAAAATCTGTTACCTCCTTATTGGTTTTTGAAGTAGGTATTACTTCCAATAGTTTTAAATATCTGGGAGGATTGAAAAAATGCGTACCACAAAAATGAGCTATAAAATCATCGCTCCTTCCTTCGCACATGGAATGAATAGGAATTCCTGAAGTATTTGAGCTCACAATAGTTCCTTGCTTTCTATACTTTTCAACCGATTCAAATAATTGTTGTTTTATTTTCAAGTTTTCTACAACCACTTCAATAATCCAGTCAACCTCATTGATTTTCATCAAATCATCTGTAAAATTACCTGTTGTAATATTACCTGCAAAATCGCTTAAGTATAATGGAGAGGGATTTGATTTAATAGCACTTGCAAGCGCATCGTTTACAATTCTATTTCGAACCAATTTGTTATCTAAGCTTAAACCTTTGGCTATTTCAGAGTCGTTCAGTTCGCTTGGTGCAATATCAAGCAGTAATACTTGCACCCCAATATTGGCAAAGTGGCATGCAATGCGAGAACCCATTACACCAGAACCGAGTACTGCAACTTTTCTAATTTTATAATTCATTGTATTATGCTATTTGGCTATTATTAAATTTTGTTTCAATCGCTATTTGAGCTATCTCCTCCATTATTTCATTAAACATCTTAACTTTTTCTTCTCCTATTCTTTCAGTCACTATTTTATTAAAATCTTTCACCGTTTTCTTCGAAACTTCTTTCTTCTTTATTCCCTTCTCAGTTAAAAAAACCCGCATTACCCGTGCATCATTATTATCTCTTATTCTTTCAATTATTCCCTTTTCCTCTAACTGATTCATTGTTCTTGTTAAACTGGTTGCTTCCATGCCCAATAAAGGACCAATTTGTGTAGAAGGAGTACCTTCTTTTGTGTCAATATTTAATAATATAAACCCTGTGGTTGTAGTCAATTCGTGGCTCAATGCTTCCATGTTGTACATACGAGAAATGGCATGCCAACCTTGCTTTATTCTTGAACATATTGTTTCTTTTCTTGTCATTTTCTGTCTAAATTTTATTCAATAATAATTTTTTTATTTTATTATGCAAGCATAATAAAATAGCAAAAATTTATTTATAAATTTCGTTTACTATTGCTTCATTGGCTTTCAAAATCAAATTCCTCTTTAAGCTTAGTTTTGGCGTCATTTCCCCACTTTCAATCGTCCATTCTTTAGGCATTAATTTTATTTTTTTTATCATTTCAAAATGAGAAAGTGTTTGATTTACTTTGTCAATTTCTTTGTTATATCTCTTTATTACCTCTTCATTTTTAACCATCTCTATATTATTAGTGAACTCAATTCCTTTTATCTTGCACCAATCTTTTAAATAGATGAAAGAAGGCACAATTAAAGCAGCAGGAAACCTCTCTCCTTCACCAATCACTAAAGCTTGCTCTATAAAAGGAGATTCTTTTATTTTGTTCTCAATTATTTGTGGAGCTATAAACTTGCCTCCTGATGTCTTAAAAATTTCTTTTTTTCTATCTGTAATTTTCAAAAAGCGGTTATCAACCAATTGCCCAATATCACCAGTATGAAACCAACCATCCTTAATGGCTTCTTGGGTATCTGCCTCTCTCTTATAATAGCCTAGCATTACGTTGGGTCCCTTTACTAAAATTTCACCATCGTCCGCAAACTTCACTTCCACACCATCTATAATTGGTCCTACTGTGCCAAAACAAATGGAATTAGGTTGAAAATTATTTACCGCTATAACTGGTGATGTTTCTGTTAATCCATAACCTTCCAAAATTGGAATTCTTGCAGCACTAAATACACGTGCCAAACGAGGTTGTAAAGCTGCTCCGCCAGATATGATACCATTGATATTACCTCCCAAAGCTTCTCTCCATTTATTAAAAATTATTTTATTGGCAATATTTAACTGAAATTCGTACCACCAGCCATTGGCTCCATTCAGTTCATACCTTAAACCTAAGTTCAAAGCCCAAAAGAAAAGTATTTTCTTAATTCCCTTTTGTTCATTGCCCTTTGCCACAATTTTATCATACACTTTTTCTAATAAACGTGGAACAGTAGCAAAACAGTGTGGCTTAATTTCCTTCAAGTTATCGGAAATAGTCTCCATGCTTTCCGCATAGTAAATGGACGATCCTTTATATAAATAGAGTATGGTTAGCATACGTTCAAATACATGATTAAGAGGCAAAAAACTTAAAATTCTCCAATCTCTATTGAATCCTGCACAGTCTTGTGTAGCAAGTGCATTGCTTATTAAATTATTATGAGAAAGCATTACACCTTTCGGGTTCCCTGTTGTGCCAGATGTATATAAAATGGTGGCCATATCACTAGAAAGAATACTTGCTTTAATTGATTCCAATTTTTCTGTATCGTTAAATTGTTTACCCAGCTCAATAATCTCTGTCCAATGGTTTACGCCATCCACTTTATCAAAAGAATAAATAGTTAATAACGATGGTACCTTATGCTTAATTTTATTGACCTTATTAAACATATCAAGATTAGAAACAAAAACATATTTTACCTCCACATCGTTCAATATATATACCAAATCATTTTCGCTTATGGTAGGATATATAGGCACATTAATAGCACCCGCTTCCATCATACCCATATTGGTTATAATCCACTCGGGCCTATTATTTGCAATAATTGAAATTTTATCATTTCTATTAATCCCCATTTGAAATAAACCATAACTTACCCAATTAGCCATTTCAGTAACTTGCATAGAACTATAGGTAACCCATTTGCCATCTACTTTGCTGGCTAACATATCGGGCTTATTAAACTTTTCAGCGTATCTAGGTAATAAATCGAATAAGCGTAATGTTTGCATTGTATTTGTTATTAAAAAGTGAAAAATAAATAAAATTGTTATGCAAGCATAATAAATTATTTATATATTTACAACATGAAAATTGAAACATCCCTAAATGATTTATTAGAAATACCGTTTCCAATAATCATGGCACCCATGTTTTTAGTATCTAACGAAAACATGATGAAAGCCGCAATTAGCAGTGGAATAGCCGCTTCATTTCCATCTTTAAATTACAGAAAAGAAGGAGAATTGGAACATGTGCTAACTTCTTTAAATAATTGTAAAAAAAATAATACAGGAACATACGGGGTTAACCTAATTGTACAAAAAAGTAATCCTTTGTACGAAAAACACCTACAAATTTGTATAAATGCAAAAGTTCCCTTCTATATTACTTCCTTAGGCAATCCCAAACAAGTAATAGAAGCCGCGCACAGCTATGGGGCAAAGGTTTTTTGTGATGTAACCAAT
>JANMIV010000290.1:0-5373 GCA_031375995.1 Bacteroidota bacterium | reverse complement strand
CTTCCTCCTATTGGCTCAGTCCAATTCCTTGGATTTATTAAGCATGCAATTCAAAGCCGACATAGCAAAATACCAGCAATTATTTGCCAACCAAGAAAATGCCCTATTACAGCAGCAAAACAATATCCATTTTAGTCGCTTTGGCCATAATGGATTCCCGAGTTATAAAACAGTTTGCACCAATATAAACCTAGCCAATACGGTTAGTAGCAATAAAGTATGGCTAGGTGGCGGTTTAGGATTAAACCTTACAGGCAACGGACTGAATAAACTAGGTATTTGGGATGGAGGAGCTATACGTACAACGCACAAAGAATTGATAGGCCGTGTAACGCAAATGGATACCAATACGGTGCAATTGGGTCATGCCAATAATGTAGCGGGTATAATGGTGGCAAATGGTGTATTTAATAGCAATGCCAAAGGCATAGCCTACCAAAGCCTTTTAAAAGCATGGGTATATGACAATGATGTGGCCGAAATGGGCGCTGCTGCACCTCATTTACTGGTATCAAACCATGCGTATGCCGATTTAGCCGCTTGGTTCAATGCCGGTTCTGCCATTTATTGGCTTGGCGATACCACCTTAAGTACCACCAAAGATTGGCAATTTGGTTTTTACGACAATACTACCAAACAATGGGATAGTATAGCTTATGCCAATCCCAATTACCTAATAGTAAAAGCCGTGGGCAACGACCGAGGCAATAGAGTAGCACCTGGTACACCCCATTTTATATGGAATGGTACTACTTGGGTACTTAGCACCGCCACCCGCGATACTGTAGGCCCGTATGATTGTGTGGTAACTTATGGTACTGCTAAAAATATACTTTCTGTGGGGGCTGTGCCAGTACAAACAAATGGTTTTGTAAGTGCGCCTATCAATACCTTTAGTTATAGCAGTTGGGGTCCAACTGATGATGGCCGTATAAAACCAGATATAGTTACAGGTACTGGCACTACAACCACACCAACCAATACCCACGATTCTGCTTATACCAGTCTGGGAGGCACTTCTGGAGCTTCGGCAGTAGCCAGTGGTTCTTTGTATTTATTGCAACAGCATTATTTAAATACAAACAACAAACACTTAAAAGCAGCCAGTTTAAAAGCCTTGGCTATCCATACTGCCGACAATTGCAAAACCACTTTAGGCCCCAATTATGAAAGTGGTTGGGGCTTGCTCAATACTGCCAAAGCAGCACAACTTATAAGCGATTCTGCTAAAAATATGGTGCGTGAGCTTACTTTAAACAATACGGATACTTTTCGCTTAGTGGTATATGTAAATGGCAGCGATACTGCTAAAATTACCTTAGCTTGGACAGACCCAGCGGCTAATCCAAGAAATCCTGCTTTGAACGATACTACACCGAGATTGTTAAACGACTTGGATTTACGCCTTATTCGCCAAGCAAACAATCAAGTATATCAGCCTTATATATTAAACCCAAACAATCCTAGTGCGGTGGCAACTACTAGCGATAATTTTAGAGACAATGTGGAGCAAATATATGCTACTGGTTTGCCAGCGGGTTTTTATACCATTCGCATTACCCATAAAAACGCATTGTTGAATGCATTGCCTCAGGCTTTTTCTATTATTGGCAGTGGTTTTATAGCTAGCCCTCAAATACCATCAAGCAATATTGTATTGGCCAATTTCAGTACCAATAATGCCCATTTTAGAATAAATAGTTTTACCAAAGGCAATGGTAGTAAAAGATTGATTGTAGCCAATAGCAACGGCCCTGTAAATGCGCTACCTAGTAATGGAGTAAGCTATACTGCCAAAGACACATTTGGGCTTGGTTCGCAAATAGGAACTGGCAATTATGTAATATACAATGGTACTGCCAATAGTATGTTGCCCATTTACAATAATATAGTGGGCACTCCTACTTACCATATTGCTATTTTCGATTATAATGGCGATTCCAGTTATACTTTGTACAATACCAATCAATTTGCTACTTCATCCATTACCCTGCCTGTAAAATGGCTTGCTATAAGCGCGCAGCTCATTAATAATACGGTGCAGGTAAATTGGCGTACTGCAAGCGAAACCAATAATATGGGTTTTGATATAGAACGCTCTTTTGACAATCAATCGTTTCAAAAAATTGCTTTTGTAAATGGAGCAGGCAATAGTTTTGCCACCCGAGCATACCAATATACGGATGAATTACTAGATGTAAAAAATGTACCAAATTTTGGCAATAAAATATACTACCGCCTTAAACAAATAGATATTGACGGAGCTTTTATGTACTCCAAAACCGTAAGTGCAGATGCTCCTCTATTGGCCAATATATCTATATATCCAAACCCTTTCAACGAAACTTTCAATATCCAAATCAATGCAAGTGCAATCAACCAAAAGGGTACTATTCAAGGTTTAGATGTAACAGGAAGGGAATTGTTTAACAAAACGTTTGTCAATAATAATTTGCAGTTTAACTTAACCATGGATGACCTTAAACTGGCCAATGATGGAATATACTTTGTAAAAATAACACTAGGAGCTAAAGTATATACTTTAAAAGCACTAAAAGCTAGGTAACTAGTTGTCCCTCAAAAAGTCGCTATTGTATTTTTCTCTTTCTTTTTCCATAGATGAAAAAGAAACAAAAAATCTAGGCAAAAAGATGCTTCCACGCACAAGGCTTAGGCTGGCTCGCCTTTTTGCCGACCTTACGCACATCGTTAATGGAATCTTTATTCAAAGACATTTTATAGTAAATTTGTTAAACAAATGGCTAATGTGATTGAAAACACCTAAAAGTTTGCAAGCTAGTTTTGATTTTCATGTCTTTTCTTACAGAATTTTATATGCCATTCTTTACCTAGGTGGTTGATTTTACTTTGTTTTAAATGCTTTTTGAGGGTTGACTAACTAGGTCAATAAATGCCACCACTGTTTAAATAAACCAAACAGGAATTCAAAGAAGGAAAGTCCTAAAAAAACAGTACTAGCCCAAAAACCATTGCTTATGAGTAAACTCAATAAAAACAAACGCCAATCGCGGGCACTTAAACCATTGTATTCAAAATTACCTTTACGCTCAAAGGCTACTGCCACAAATGGATCAAAATAAATAGAGAGAAAAATAAACAAGAAAGCCCTGCTATTGCGCAGCACTTTTACCAGCAATAATTTTAGTCCAACACTTTCACTACTGGCAATAATGGAACTCATTTTTTCTTTGGAGAATTCAATACCAAGGAAATCGCGTTTTAAATAGTCGTATATAATAAAGTATAGCCAACAAAAGAGAAATGACAATACTATCATTATAAAAAAACCTTGTAATACGCCCATGTGGTATATTACAAAAGGGTAAAGTACAAAATCAAAACTATAGTTTATGATAGTAAAGGTAGTAGCACCAGTTAGAAAAATCAATATTCTGTTTAATAAGCCATTCATATTATTTGCTTATTACTTGGTACGATTGCAAAAGCAATGCAGGATTTAACTGTTGTTTAAAATAGCGCAGCGATGCCACGCCTCTATCTTCCTGAAAATTGAAATAGCGGTAATGTTGCGCCTGCATAGCACTGCTAAACGCATGGAGTAAATAAACGCCTATTCCATTAATAGTTTTGGAAAAATGCCCAATTAGCCATTCTTTATTGTAAGCTTCAAATAGCAATATTCCACTTATTTTCCCTTGTATTCTAAGCACAGCTACTTGTAAGTTAAACTGATTACTTAATTGCATACATTTATTAAAAGCAATCAACTCTTTGTTCAAGTTTACGGCTTTGGCATCTTCTTTATTAACCTTGGCTGCAATACTTTCTTGGCAAAAGTCTATCAATTCTTGTTTATGGGCATAAGCAGCCAAATCATATATATTAAACTCAATAGCCTCAAAATCTCGTGTAACTTTACTCAAGGCATTGCGTTGCTTTTTGTATTTACTTCCCTCCATTGCCGCTAAATCACTTAAAGCATATATATATTCTACTTCATCAGTTTCCACTTCCAAAGCATATTTGACCAAATCGGGCTCCAACTGATTAAAACAAGTAACCCTCAGTTTGGCTATACCCAAGTTTTTCATAATGGCAAAACTGCTATCTATTAAATAGTCGTTGGCATGTTCGCAAAGCAAATTGGCAAAGGCATCGCCAAAAGGCGGATTCAGTTGTACCAATAACAAAGCCTCATCTATGGCGTAAAACTGACAGGTATTCTCCTCATTCCAAAAACAAATGGTTGACTTTAAAAAATCGGAAGTAGGTATAATAGGCAATTGATGCAAACTACTTTCATATTGAGCAGTAGTTAGCAGCACACCTTTTTTATTAGAAACAAGATTGGGTTGAATAATTGACAATGGTTTAGATTAAATGATTTTTGGTATAATACACAAAACTATTTAACAATAATCTTGCCGTTATTTATTTGCAATTAAAGATGTCAAAATTAATGTTTTAGTGCAACAAGCAAACACCTTTTAATAAAACCACCCCATAATAACAGTAAAACAGGAACTTAAAGCATTTATGCTTAGCACTAAGGCATAAAACGCTCTAAAAGCGCAGTATAAATATCGGCTCGCCTTTCTGCAAAAAAATCTAAAACTAACATGATAGCACTTTCAATACTTAAAGTAATGCCCAAACCCAACCAAAAACTATTGGCTTGCTTATAAAAAAAGGCCAAGAGTAACAAACCTGTTATGAGCAATACTATTTCAATGGTTTTATAAATATCAAAATTCTTATTTACTACTTGCATGCGTGGTAATTCTTCCGTTACTATTTTAGTCCGCTCTTGCTGCATCATTTGGCTTACCCTAGCGATGTCTTTATCGCTTCTAACATATACACTGGTGCCTACTACCAACTGAATTAAACCTACCAATACCATAGGAATAGCTGCACCCACTACAAAAGCCGTTTTCTGAAAAACAAGCCCATACACGGCAACTCCTATAGCCACTATACCAAGCAGCATAAAGAATAGGCTTTCTGATTTTTCTGCCAAAAAGTACTTTGTTATATCTTGATTTGTCATACTACTTATTTTTTATATCCTTTTTCCACTTGGCTGCGCACCAAACCCATAAAAACAGGTAATGGCAATAACCATCTTAAAAACAATAACAAAGGAGCCGTTCCACCAACGGGGTAACGCAGTTTAAAATTATCATCAGTAGCAGCAGCAAATACCTTTTTGGCTACAATTTCTGGCCCAGGCGCACTAGCTCCAGCTTGCAACATATTGGCATGAGCTACCTGCACATATCCATCATATTCTTTCCTAGAAACAAAATCAAGCGAACGGTCGTAAAAATCTGTTTTGATAGCTCCAGGTTCTACATTTTTCACTTTAATGTTAAATGGTTTCAATTCAAA
>JANMIV010000277.1:0-3860 GCA_031375995.1 Bacteroidota bacterium | reverse complement strand
GTCAATACTTATTTCTTTTTCGCATCCTATACCTATTACAAGTACAAATATGCATATCAATATATTTTTAGCAAAAAGCCTCATGTTGTTTGTAATTCCAATTACTGGGCAATTTTAATCAATTACATTTACAAAAACAGTACGTAAAATTAATTTAACCATGCAGCATTCCCATTTCCCCAAGCAATACAAGCTTATTTAAGCCATTTATCCAGCCATTCAAAAAATACACGCTGCCAATGGATGCTGTTTTGTGGTTTGGTAACATACAAACGTAATAGAAAGTCAATTCTGTTTATGCAGTTAATTTTGTTCTTCCATTTGCTGTCGTTTTGATGATTGGATTCTTTGCCTTTAATAATTTTTGTTTTTTTGATAATAACCTGATTACAAAATGACAAATTTTATATGCTATTTGCAATTGCAAAATTTAAGAGCAATAAAATAATGCCAATTATAAAACAAATAGAAGGCGATAGTAACCGTTTCTTATATCCAGAAACAAACTATGCAATAGTTAAGTATTTAGATTTAACAAAGTTTATTTCATTACTACAGCAGAAAAAAATTTTTTTTTGTAGGTTAGATAAATTAGAAGACCGTTTTGAAGGAATTCCGGGGAAAGCAACTTTTGAAAATAATGTTAAACGTTCAATATATAAAAGAGATTTTGACAAATTTTACAAAAAAGAAATAACAGATGAACAAATTAGACAACGTGAAAAAGATCTAATTAAATGGAATGAGAAAGTTCTTAAGTCTAACTTTTGTGTAAATTGTTGGAATAAGTTTGACAATGAATCGGCAGCATTATGGAAAATTTATTCTGATTTCAGCCAAGGAATTATGATTAAATCCTCAATATCAAATTTGGTTTCATCTTTTGAAAAAACCAATGAAATAATAGATTTAAGTGAGGTTATTTATTATGACCGCAACAGAGACATTGACGAGAGTTCAATTGGTATATCTACTATTATTCTCAAACATAAGGCATACTGTTATGAAAACGAATTAAGGCTAATTTATAAAGTAAGTGCTAATTACGACCATGATTGGACAAAAGAAAAAGTCGAAGAAGGAATTTATATCGAAGCGGACATAAATATTTTGATTGAAGAAATAATTATGAGTCCATATTCTCCAAAATGGTTTATTGAATTAGTTGAAAATTTATCAATTAAATATGGTCTTATAAAAAAAATTAATAAATCAGAATTTGGTATTGAGTAAAAAATGGTTGATTTTTTACTTCAAACTCCTATCTAACCAATCAAAAAATACCCTTTGCCATAGTACACTGTTTTGTGGTTTGGTAACCCAATGGTTTTCGTCAGGAAAGTATAAAAACCTGCTCGGAACTCCTTTTAATTGAGCAGCCGTAAAAGCTTCCATTCCTTGCCCTAGTGGAACCCTAAAATCTTTTTCGTTGTGAATAACCAACATAGGAGCATCCCAGTTTTGCACAAACTTATGGGGCGAAGCATCAAAATTATTGGGGTGTTCTGTTTGACTCCAATAAGGGCCTTTATTATCGTGGTTGGCAAAATACATTTCTTCGGTAGTACCATACCAACTTTCCATATTAAACATACCGCAATGGGCTATAAATGCTTTAAACCGCTTATTGTGGTTACCAGCTAACCAATAAACAGAAAAACCTCCAAAACTGGCTCCTACTGCTCCTAATTTTTCTTTATTTACATAAGGTTCTTTGCTTAGATCATCAATGGCACTCAAATAATCGCGCATACATTGCCCACCGTAGTCGCCTGCTATTTGGTCGTTCCACTCATTGCCATAACCAGGCATTCCTCTTCGGTTAGGAGCTACTACTATATACCCATTGGCTGCCATTAACTGAAAATTCCATCGGTAACTAAAATACTGCGATAAGGCACTTTGCGGCCCACCTTGGCAATACAATAAGGTAGGGTATTTTTTTGCTGGGTCAAAATTAGGCGGATAAATAACCCAACTCAATAAGTCTTTTCCATCGCTGGTTTTAGTGATACGCTTTTCTACTTTACCCATTTGGGTTTGGCTTAAAATAGGGGCGTTGGTAAATGTTAGCTGTGTTTCTTTTTTAGTTTTGGCATCCACTACAAATAACTCACTAGGCAGGCTAATGGTCATTTTAGTACCTAATAACATGGTTTTATTACCACTCTTAAACACGGTAACCGAAGTATAATCGTGGTTTCCTTCCGTTATCCTCTCTGGGTATTGAGCACTAGCCTTGTTAAAATTTACAGTATGGTATATTTGTTTAGTTCCTTTTTCTACTACCGTATAGTAAATACTTAAATCGGTTTCAAAGTCAAAATTCTCAATAAACAAATCTCTCACAGCCGAACCATAAACTACGTTATTCTTTAAATTCAATATACAAATTCTTTGGTTATCGCTTTCATTGCCTTCTCCCTGCATTTGCAGCCAAGCTATTTCATTGCCACTGGGCGAATATTTTGGATTGCGGTCATATCCTTTATTACTAGCCGAAAGGTTTATGGTTTTTTGGGTACTTAAATGGTACTCATAAATATCGCTATTGGTTGATATTGCATCGGCTGTACCAGTTAGCTTTTTGCAATCGTAAGCTAGTTTAGTGCCATCAGGATGCCAATTAAACTCGTCATCATCGCCATTGGGTTGCAAAGGGCAATCAAATTTTTCGTCCTTCATTATGTCTAAAGGCTCCCCTACTACTTTGCCATTGGTGTAAGCTGCAATAAACAAATGACTATACGCATAATCATGCCAGCTATCCCAATGCCTGTAAAACAATCCGTCAATAATACGTGCATTGCACTTGTCTAAATCTGGATACAACTCTTTTACTTCTTTATCCAATTTCACATCAGCACTAAAAGCAATATTGTTCATTGTTGGCGAATATTTATAGCCGCTAATGCCTCCATTTATATTGCTTACTTGGCTTAGGTTACTGCCATCTAAGCTCATTTCCCACAATTGTACCGAACCACTTTTTGCACTCAACAAGCTTATTTTTTTGCCATCTGGAGTAAAACGTGCACTAAAAGCATTCATTTCGCTGCTAGTAATGGCTTTTCTTTCGCCACCAGCGGTGCTAGTTGCATAAATAATATTATTGCTCTTATTGCTCTTTACATCGTAATTTCTTACGCCATAAATCACGGTTTTACAATCTAAGGAAACCTGCGGATCGGAAACGCGGCCTAATTGCCAGAGTTTTTCAATGGTTAAATTTTGTGCTGTGGCACTGTTTACAAAAAAAGCCATTGTTATACTAAAAATAACAGACAGCATAGCTTGATGGGTTGTTTTCATATTGGAGTTTAAAAAGTCGAATTTAATATAAAAAAACAAACCACATAATTACCTAAAAATAGCACAAAAAGCCCTACTTAAAATAATTCTGTGGTTTATAATAAAGGCAATAACCTTTAATTGGTAGCATTCAATTTACCAAACGTATTCTTTTTTGTTCATTAATAATGCTTCACCAACTATAGTATCAGCACCTGTTGCTACATCTATTACTTTGGTTTCGTATAAAACACGGTTCTTTTCAGGGAAAATTTCTTTTACTGTAACTACTGCACGGTAATCGGTATCAACAAACATTGGCTTTAAAAAAGTATTGTTTTGTTTCATGTAAATATGCCCTTCAGCATAATACAAAACACCAAAAATTTTGGTAAATACACTTGCACTAAAATGTCCGTGAATAATATTGCGGCCAAACATACTTGCCCTACCAGCGGCATCGTCCACATGAAGCGGATTGGTATCGCCACTTATTTGAGCGTATAAATTAACTTGTTCTTGTGTGTACTTAATATCGTGCGTAAATACATCGCCTACTTGTGGTGCTG
>JANMIV010000275.1:0-1676 GCA_031375995.1 Bacteroidota bacterium | reverse complement strand
AAAAACCAAAGACGAGGCAACCATGCTTTTAAACCACAAAGAAGCATTAGACTTTTTAATTGAAAATCCAACTTATGTAAAGCCTTTAACTATTTCAAGTATTGAAGATATTCATAGTATTTTAGTAAAAGATTTGGGTATTGATAGAAACATAAGGAACAAAAGAGTTGGTATTTCAGGGACTAATTACAAACCAATTGACAATGAATTTCAAATAAAAGAAGCGTTTGAAAAAATGTGCGCGTTGGTAAACCAAAAAAGTAATGTATTTGATAAAGCATTACTGGTTTTAATGTTGATTTCTTATATTCAAGGTTTTGCAGATGGAAATAAAAGAACTGCCAGAATAATTAGTAATGCTATTTTGATGAATAATAACTATTGTCCCATTTCTTTTAGAACAGTTAATTCTATTGAATATAAAAAGTCATTGCTTATTTTTTATGAACAGAATAATATCAATTCCTTTAAAGAAATATTTATAAAACAATTTGAATTTGCAGTAAATACCTATTTTTAAAATGTTATTTTCAAGTGTAAAATTTGCTTCAATCAAATGTTTTTTTATCTTTTATTTCAAACTTTTCATTGCCCAATTCAATTTGCTTATAAAGCAAGAAGATCCTTACAGCATTGAGTTTGAGTTAGATTTTGCTTATTGCCCGTTGCTAATTTTGCACAAAAAAAAACAAATTTTTCAATCTTCATTTATCACTTTTATAAGTAATTATAAAAACTTATCTTGCCGCCCCTTATGATAAATATAACTTTACCAGACGGTTCCGTTCGTACGTATGAACGGGGTTCAACCGCCTTAGATGTAGCCAAATCCATTAGTGAAGGATTGGCTAGAAACGTATTAGCTGCCAAATTAAATGGCCAAAATATTGATGCTAACCGTGCTATTAACGAAGATGCTTCGTTGCGATTACTCACCTGGAACGATTTAGAAGGCAAACAAACCATGTGGCATTCATCTGCCCATTTAATGGCAGAAGCCTTAGAAGCCCTTTATCCTGGCGTAAAATTTGGCATTGGCCCAGCCCTTGAAAGCGGTTTTTATTACGATGTTGATTTCATTGGCGAATCTTTTTCTACTGAAGATTTAAAAAAGGTAGAAGATAAAATGATGGAATTGGCTAAACAAGGCAATGCTTACAACAGAAAAGAAGTAAGTAAGTCAGATGCTATTAGCTATTTTACTGAAAAAGGTGATGAATATAAGCTGGAGCTTTTGCAAGATTTAGCTGATGGAAGCATTACTTTTTATACGCAAGGTAATTTTACCGATTTGTGTCGTGGGCCACATATTCCTAATACTGGGTTTATAAAAGCATTGAAACTAACCTCTGTGGCAGGTGCTTATTGGCGTGGAAACGAAAAAAACAAGCAGTTAACCCGCATTTATGGCATTACTTTTCCTAAAAAATCAGAATTGGATGAGTATTTGGTAATGCTTGAAGAAGCAAAAAAGCGTGACCACCGTAAATTGGGTAAAGAATTAGAATTATTTACTTTCTCTGAAAAAGTGGGAATGGGTTTGCCTTTGTGGTTGCCCAAAGGAACTATGTTGCGCGAGCGTTTGATTCAGTTTTTGCAAAAAGCACAAATTGAAGCAGGTTATTTAGCTGTTGTTACTCCACATATCGGACACAAAAACTTATACATTACCTCAG
>JANMIV010000264.1:0-2744 GCA_031375995.1 Bacteroidota bacterium | reverse complement strand
TAACATCTATTATTACGCCCATACCACTGAAACTGAATAATGGTTTGAGTACGTAATTTTCTAAATCAGTCGGAATGGTTTTGAGCTCATTTAAAAAGTAGGTATTGGGTACAAACTCATTTTTAAGAAAAGGCATGGTATATTTACTAATTCTGTAGAACCAATGTGGGTGAGTAATCCATTCCACTTCTAAATCATCTTGTAAATTTATTTGGTACTTAAAGTCTGGATTAGCCTCCAAATCATCAAAAATAAGCCTGTTGTAAATGCGCTTAATGGCTATCTCTTTTCCATCTTTTAAGTAATATACTTTTTTCCCTTTTTGAATTAAATCGCTTAAGCAAACAATGGAAATACCAAGGTAGGAGAGGGTGGCATAAAAATCAATACGGGTTTTTTGTTCATGGGGTTTTAAGTCCATTAGCACTACTTCCTCTGGATTGCAATTACCTAGAATAGTTTGACGCAATAAATCTATATAAGAGTCGTGGTTTAATCCACTGGAATAATGCGTAAAGTTCTCTGGGCAATAAAACCATTCTTTGTATTGCAGGCCTATTACATCTTCCCAAGCGTATAGGCTAGCAAAACCTTGTAGTTCTATTAGTTTGGGCACAAATCCGCCTTTGCCATCATCGCAAATACCAAAATCAATGCAAATAAAATGTGGTTGCTTGCCTTCATTTTGCATGAGGATATGCTTTGGTATTGCATTTTCTGTTAACTCTTTAAAATTGGGTTGTACTATTACATCTACTATTTGCTCACAAGCCGAAATCAGTTGTTCTTTCAGCTTTTTATCAACAAACATAGGTGTTTCTGTTACCCTAAAAACTACATCTTTTTGGTATAGATTATTTAAATGCTCAATAAACTTTTCGTAGTGTTCTTGGTTAAATTCTTGGTTATATTTGGTACGAATAGCTGGTATCATATACTTGCTTGTTTAAGTGAAAGAGATTGAATGGCATCATTTAAAAACTGGGGAATAATGCAACTTTGGGTATGCATAATTTTATCAGGATCATTTAAATGGGCTAGCATATTATTCAATTTGTCTTCTCCATGGTTAGCTATTACCACTTGTTTTTTCTCCTCTGTATTTAAATAAAATATCATTCCTTCGGCATCGGCTTCTGGGTGAAATTGGGTTCCTACTATTTCTGGAGTAAATCGTATAGCCATCATAGCTCTTTCTAAGTCAACATGCGGACGTAATTTTTCTAAGGCTAATATTTGCGCCCCCATTGCTTCTAAATTAGCATCGTTGGGTTCTATTACTTGCCACTTGCGGGAGTCAACTACATAAAACGGACGCGGTAAATTTTTAAAAGTAGAATCGCTTAAGCCCTCATCAGTAGCATAAACAGGATAAGTGCCAAATGACTCACTTTTACGCAAGCATACATTTCCCAAATTAAAATGGTGGCATATTACTTGGAATGAGTGGCAAATTAAAAACAGATGTTTCTTGTTACTTGAGTTGGCATTATAATCCATCAAATCCTTCACAAAGCCCATGTATTTATCTTCCCAACCTTCCAAATCTACGGGGCTTCCTGGTCCTCCAGATGAAATGTAAACATCATAATCAAGCGTAGGTGCTTCTTGTTTTCCTCTAATATCTATTACTGTTTTGTTAATTGATAATTGGTTTTCAGTAGCATATTTATCTAGTATTTCGTGTATGTTTCGCATTCCTTGATTGGGTGTATCTTTATACATATCAAGAATAGCTACTTTTATTTTTTGCATATAGTGTATTAATTGGTATTGATTAAGGTTTGTGTAGTAATAAAGTCAACTACATCTTTTAAATTATTTGTTTTTTCGAAAACGGCTAATTGCCTATCTGCTCCAGTGCCATTTTCAAGCATTTTTAGAACATAATTAATTTCATTTCTGCTGCCTAATTCATCTACTACATCATCAATGAAATCTAATAATTCAAATATTAACGCTTTGGTATCTACTTCACTTTCTCTGCCAAAATCAATCATTTTTCCTCCGATTCCATAGCGTGAAGCACGCCATTTGTTTTCATTGAGTAAAGCGCGTTTGTATATAATAAAATTGAGGTTTTTATTGCGTAATTTATACAATTTGGCGCACAATGCTTGAAAAATGGCAGCAATGGCTAAAGTCTCATCCAATAACATAGGTACGTCACAAATTCTAAACTCTACTGTATCAAAAAATGGATGTACCCTTAAATCCCACCAAATCTTTTTTGCATTGTCTATACACCCAGTTTTTACCAATAGTTTTATATAGTTATCGTATTCTTCTATACTTTCAAAATAATCTGGAATACCAGTACGGGGAAACTTATCGAATACTTTGGTGCGGAACGATTTGAAGCCAGTATTTCTGCCTTCCCAAAATGGAGAGTTGGTACTTAGAGCATATACATGGGGTAAAAAGTAACGTACTGAATTGGCCAGATGGATAGCCATTTCTCTGCTTTCCATGCCCACATGCACATGCAATCCAAAAATAAGGTTAGAGCGAGCAGCATCTTGTAATTCATGCACAATCTGATTGTAGCGCGGGTGTTCCGTAATGAGTTGCTGTTGCCACATACTAAAAGGATGTGTGCCACTGGCTCCTATTTGAAGTCCTAAGTCCACAGCAACTTGACTTACGGTTTTTCTTAAATTACCGAGGTCTTTTCTTGCTTCACTGGTATTTTTGCATATACCAGTTCCTACTTCTACGACAGCTTGATGCATTTCTGCTTTTAC
>JANMIV010000248.1:0-13061 GCA_031375995.1 Bacteroidota bacterium | reverse complement strand
GGATATTTGGTATTAGTTATCCTTACGTACCACTTTTTGCAAAAACCATTCAAAGGCAAATGCAGCAGCTATTCCAATAGTGTAAGCCAATAAATCAGTAGGTAAAAAACCGAAACCTAGCACGAGTGCGCCCAATGTGGTATTTCTAATGGCATCAATCCATTGTGCATGGTATAATTGACTGATTTCTATTGCATAACAAAACAACAAACCATAGCTTGCTATCTGTTTGCTATTTCTCTTATGGAGTATAAAAGCCAATAGCATATAAATCATAAAGGCCCAAATAGCATCGCCAAGAAATAAGTTTACCAAATTAGGCATTAAATGGGTGAAAGCACGTGAAAGTAAACCCAGACAGACGGCAGCAAAAACAAATAATAAATAAAGTAATCTATTTCGTTCCATGCGTTACTCTATCTTCTCAAAAAATTTTGAATATCCCAAAATGGATATTTGGTATAAATGATTTTCTCCATTTAGCTATTTCCATAAAAAAGGCTGCTTTTACAAGCAGCCTTTCCTTATTGTCATTAATAACTAGCAGAATTCTTCAAATGCTGCTTTCAGATTTTCGGCAATCATGTCTGCACTGCGACCTTCTATATTATGGCGTTCAATAAAATGAACCAACTCACCATTCTTATATAAACCTATAGAAGGAGACGATGGTGGATAAGGAGCAATAAATTCTCTTGCTTTGGCTACGGCCTCTACTTCTTGTCCTGCAAATACTGTTAAAAGCTCTTTAGGCAATTTACTCGATTCCTGAACGGCTTTCATAATGCCTGGGCGTGCTGTTCCTGCCGCACAACCACAAACCGAATTAAAAACCATTAATTTTGTACCTTCATTATTTGTCATTGCGGCAGCTACTTCTTCCGCTGTCATAAGTGATTTAAAGCCCGCATCAACTAACTGTTGACGCATTGGGGCTACTAACATTTCTGGATATGGCATAATTTATTATTGTTTATTGAATTTAGAATTACAAAATTACAATTTTGTTTCCACTTTTTATTTTTAAGTCTAATTGTCATATTAAATGGCAAAACATTTTACAATTAATCTGTTATATAATACAATAATCACTTTTTTAAAATACCTGATTATCCTATTTTTGCAAAAATTTTATCAAATATACAAACAAATAATATGTCAGAAACAAAATCAGTGGCTCCTTACAAAGTAAAGGATATTAGCCTAGCAGAGTGGGGAAGAAAAGAAATTAGACTAGCCGAAGCAGAAATGCCAGGTTTAATGACCATCAGAAAAGAATATGGCGCAGAGCAACCATTAAAAGGTGCCCGTATTGCAGGTTGTTTACACATGACCATTCAAACGGCTGTATTAATTGAAACGCTAAAAGCTTTAGGTGCAGAAGTTACTTGGAGTTCTTGCAATATTTTCTCCACACAAGATCATGCTGCTGCTGCAATAGCTGCTGCTGGTATTCCTGTTTACGCTTGGAAAGGTCAGAACGAAGAAGAGTTTGACTGGTGTATAGAGCAAACTTTATTTGCCTTTGAAGGTGGTAAATCATTAAACATGATTTTAGATGATGGTGGAGATTTAACCAATATGGTTTTTGACCGTTACCCAGAATTGACGAAAGATATCAAAGGGTTATCAGAAGAAACTACTACAGGCGTTCACCGCTTATATGAGCGTATGAAAAAAGGCACTTTAGTAATGCCTGCTATCAATGTAAACGATTCTGTTACCAAATCAAAATTTGATAACAAATACGGTTGTAAAGAAAGTTTAGTAGATTCTATACGCAGAGCAACCGATATTATGATGGCTGGTAAAGTTGCAGTAGTAGCTGGTTATGGTGATGTAGGAAAAGGTTCAGCTGAATCTTTACGTGGTGCTGGTGCACGTGTATTGGTAACGGAAATTGATCCAATTTGCGCTTTACAAGCTGCAATGGACGGTTTTGAAGTAGTAACAATGGAAGAAGCATGTAGCCGCGCAAACATTTTTGTAACAGCTACAGGTAATTTAAAAATTATACGCGACCGTCATTTCAAAGCCATGCGCGATAAATCTATCGTTTGTAATATTGGTCATTTTGACAACGAAATAGACATGGCTTGGTTAAACGGAAACTATGGTGCTTCTAAATACACCATCAAACCTCAAGTAGATGTGTATAATGTAGATGGTAACGAAATTATTATTCTAGCAGAAGGCCGTTTAGTAAACTTAGGTTGTGCTATGGGTCACCCAAGTTTTGTAATGAGTAACTCATTCTCTAACCAAACTTTAGCGCAAATAGAACTGTGGAACCACAGCGATAAATACGAAAACAAAGTATATGTATTGCCTAAGCACTTAGACGAAAAAGTAGCTTTCTTACATTTAGCGCATATTGGTGCTAAACTCACCATAATGGATCCAGAACAAGCGGACTATATTGGTGTAAAAGTAGAAGGTCCTTTCAAAGCTGAAATGTACAGATACTAATTAACTCTGCTAAAGCACCCTCACCAATCAAAAATTAGTGGCAGTGCGCATAAGCAAAAAAGCAATAGAAAAACCGCCTCAAAAGGGCGGTTTTTTACGTTTTTAAAGGCTCATTACTTATACTTGGCTATTCATAAGCGCCTTTTTTATTTTAGGCTTATTTATATATTTGTTACTCACTAAAATAGAAACATTATGAACACTAAAAATTTTACTATTGCTGGAGTTGTTGGAACCATTGTTTACTTTATGCTAGGAGGCTTATTCTACAATGCCCTTTTCCCTAATTTGTATCCTCAAGAGGGTGAAACCAGTGTGCTTTTTATTGCACTCGGTTGTGTAATTTATACTTTTTTAATCTGCCTTGTTTTAATAAAATGGGGAGTGGGTGTTAATGCAAAGGATGCGGCATTAAAAGGAGCCTTGTTTGGCCTATTGAATGCGCTTTCAACAAATTTTTTCATGTACTCGGGCAAAGAAGTACATACGCTTAATTTTGGCATAGATGCAGGAATTGGAGCCGTTTCCACTGCCATTACTAGTGCTGTAATTATGGCCGTTTATAAAAAATTACAGAAGTAAGAAGCCATTGCTTTAATAAGTAATAGAAAAAGGCATTGATTCCTTATTGGAGACAATGCCTTTTTCTATTCATACTGTTGTGCATAATCGCTCACAATAGATGGTGGAGCCGCGGAACCAACTAGGTCAACACTTTCTACCAGCTTTGGCTCTATTTGGGAATAACAGGGTATCTAAATCAAAGAACTACAACCATTAACTAATATAAAAATACAAAGCTAAAGGACAACGACCTCGGACAAAATTTAAAAGCCAAACCGTATTTTCTCTTCTTACATTGTAAATTAGGCTATAAGGGAGTAACTCTTTTTCCACTTTTCTTTTAGAATTCCATCGAAAATCGTTATAATTTTTCCAACTCAAATTTCACATCCTCAATGGCTAAAACTCGTTCTAGTTCATTATCAACAATTAACACATATTTAAATTCTGGCTTTAATGTATAAAAACCATTTTTTAACCCTACTATCTTATCAAAAGTTACGTTGTTCAGTAATACATCTTCTTTATTTAAATAATCGAAAATCTTATTATTATTTATGGCCTTTATAGCTACTCTAAAGGTCGGTAATTCACTGGGATCAGTAATTCTACTACTTTCTCCGTTGAAATCGGCTCCATCACCATAAACTTCTAAATATTCATTTATATTTAAAACTCTCCGTTCAACTAGTAACTCCCAATTTGCTTGAAGCCAGTCATTAATTGAATCTTCGTTGCTTGTATAGTCCCTGTTCAAAAGTATCTCTTCAACTTGAACCCAATTATTGTTTAAAAATTGGGCAAATATTCTAATTACCTTATCAATTGTCATATATTAACTACCTAAAAACAACTCCCATTTTGAGCTATTCCACCTCAATTATAGCCTTTAATTTATTAAATTCATTGCGTTCCTTCATTTCACGTTCAGCAAAATTTTCAAGAAAATCATCAATATAGAATAGATTTGGCCATAGCATTACTTCTTGAACTCCTTGTGCTTTTACTATCCATTCCACAGAAACTTTGCTATCAACAATTTCAAACATTTCCATTGGTACCTCCACCAAATGTTCTTCATTATAAATATATACATAATTACAATGTTCAGAAAATCGCAGGCCGTAAACCCAGAAAGTTTTTCCAATTGTTAAATAATCACTCATATCCTTATTTAGGATAGAATAATGACTTTTAGCATCGATTTTATTTTTAACACATTTTATTTTCATAAATTATTTCTACCAGATGAATTTTGTTTTATATTCTTCTCTAGCACCCGTTAACAGATTTTCATACCAATGGGTTTCAAATTTTACTCCATTTATAGTAAATGGTTGACTTGTTTTCTTCACCCAATCTGTAGCATTTCCACCATATTTTTCTGCTAGTTTAGCGGCATCACGTAGCTTATCTGATCTTATAATTATTTGACCAATTTCTGCCATTTGTGATTCACTAGCAAGTTTTTTTGTTAATCTAACAGCATTTGAAGCTAGCCTACTAGACTTTGCAACATTGCCAACATAAGGTAGCATAGCCATTGCGCTTATACCAGCATCAGCCCATTGCCCTCTGCCTACATAAATTACCGCATTTACTCCATCTGCAATACCAAAAGGGTCTGCAATGCCTGCAACATCTAAGCTAGTTTGAAAACCATCAAGCCACGCCCCATAACTGAAACTCTCTCCCTGCTGGTAATAAGGAGTAAAATCGCCCATGGAAGCTTGTAAATCCGCTATATCTGATAAGGGTGGCATAGTAGATTTACCCTTTTTTCCATGAACTTAACACTACTTTATATCAATTCCTTTTCTTTAAAGTACCTTTCCAAATCTGCTTTAAACTTTTCTAAATCAAAGTCCTTTATCTTGTTTTTCATGCTTTCAACTACGCTTAAAGAATTCAATATTTCTTTTGCCAATAACTTTTTACACGCTTCTTCTGTGCCATTCTTAAAGGTTTCAAAATCTAGTTTAATACTGTATTCTAAACTATCTTCTAGTTTAAAAGGAATACCATCTGGATTTATAATTTTGACTCCTTTAGTATATTTCGGTTTTTTTTCTTTAAAAAATTTTTCAAACTGAGGAGCAATGCATACAATGCCGATGGTAAATGATTTTACATCATTTCCATATTTCTTACTTTTAATGAATAATTCCAATTCATCTGACAATGTTTGAATAATTGTTGATTTGTTTTTTACTTCAATAGTTGAAATAATTGCTAATCCAAATTCCATTTTACTTATCTAAATATTTTATTTCCAGATGAGCGAGTGCAAGATTATATCAATTCCTTTTCTTTAAAGTACCTTTCCAAATCTGCTTTAAACTTTTCTAAATCGAAATCTTTTATCTTATTTTTCATGCTTTCAACTACGCTTAAAGAATTCAATATTTCTTTTGCCAATAACCTTTCACTTTCTTCTTCTAGACCATTCTTAACAGTTTCAAAATCTAGTTTAATACTGTATTCTAAACTATCTTCCAATTTAAAAGGAATACCAATTGTGTTAATTATTTTAACTCCCTTTGTATATCGTGGCTTTGGAAGTCTTGAAAACTTTTCAAAACCTTTAGGTATATGCTCGCAAACTATGCCTATCGCATAGTCCTTGACATCATTTCCATAATTTTTATCTCTAAAATATGTCTGCATATTATCAGACAAATCATTAATCCAAACTAATTTTTGATATTCTAGGTTAGATATTATTGCTAATCCAAACTTCATTCTGTTTATCTAAATATTTTGTTTCCAGGTGGCAAAGTACCATTTTGAAAGAAATAACCATATATCATTACTTTTTCCTGTACTTTTATTTGTATTTGAGTACCTAAAAATTGTCTTTGCATTGCTAATCCCATCGCTTGAAGATTGCTTTCTGAATACCTATTAGAGCTTGTTGTTTCTCCATATTTCCAAACATCACCAACGTGCAAATAAGTTAGCCCACCTCTCACGTTGTTATAATATCCATTTCTTGTGGCTATTAAGGCGTATTGATATCCATCAGGGCCCGGAGAGCGGGTAAGTATTCTATCAATTTCTCTGGCCATTTTATCAGCAAGAACACCGTAATAAACATAAGCCGCTGTTCCTAAAACGGCAGCTACACCTATAGCATCTCCAACTGGATAGGGGCCATCTGCTGCTGCCGCAGTTAGCCCAAAACTAATTGCGGCTTCCATTGGAGTATTTGAATTACTATACCTATCTCCCTGCTGATAATAAGGAGTAAAATCGCCCATGGAAGCTTGTAAACCTGCTATGCCTGATAATGGTGTAATAGAATTTCCCTTTTTTCCATTAATCATAACTGCTTTCATGAAAATACGCTCAGTAAAACCACCACCATCTCCACCTTGGCTGCCTGTATACCAATCTTCGTCTCGCATGCTACGCCTTACACCATCTTTAAAGTCTTGGTACTGTTGTACCCACTCACCGCCATTAAAACCATCGCCTGTAGCTGATCTACCTCCGCCATAGTAGCTGGCAACAAATCCCTGATAAACGTAGCCCGTTGGGTCGGTATATTTAAAAGGGTTATTAAGTACATAGCTGTAGCTGTTAAAGTTTTGTCCGTTGGTATTGTCTTGCAACAAGGGGTCCACATTGAGGAAACGCGCCAATATGGGGAAAAGAATATTATATTACCTAAACAGTTGGTGTAAAGAATACGCCATAAATAAAGGTAATTATGAGTGTACCAAAAAAATAAACAAAGAATAGTTTTCCATCATAATGTTTGTAATTATTTATCAATTTTTCATATCTACTATTTCTAAATATGAGTAAGTAATTAATTATTAAAGGAACAATAAAGTACAATAAGAAAAAACTTAATGCGTTATTTAGTTTTTCACCAGGAAAGATATTAAATGAGATATCGTAAAAAACATATCCAACAAAACGAAGCTGTATTATTGACATTATTGTAGCAATATTTAAAGCCATAGCCATTGAAATGGAAATCAATGTCATACTCTTCCAGTTATCTTTGTTAGCAGGTATTGATTTTGCTTTTAAGATACCGTCAACCCAAATCATATAATATAAATTCATTTTCTTTCTTGTTATTTAATCATAAATAATGCTTTAAAAGTAAAAGGAAGAAATAATAAGTAACAGCATCGTTCCAAAAAAGTAAGCAAAAAACAATTTCCCATTATAATACTTATATCTTTCAATCAATTTCTCAAATCTATTATTTCTAAAAATAAAGAGATAATTTACCACAATTGAAGGAAAAAGAAAGAAAAGAAAAAAGGAAACAAAATTGTTTAATTTCTCTCCTAGAAAAAAATCTCTTTCAAAAGCATAAAAATCATACTTCAATACATATCGTTGTAATATGGCAATAATGAGCATAAAATTTAAGGCCATAGCCATTGACATATAAGTCATCATATTCGTTTTCCATTTGCTCCTATTAGCGGCTACAGACTGCATTCTTTTAATACCGTCAACCCAAATCATATAATATAAATTCATTTTCTTTCTTATTATTTAATCATAAATAATCCTGTTCCTGGGTCATAAAACTGTCCCACACCATCTCCTGTTGGTTTATAATTACCTATTGCATCCCCTAAAAGTCTTGCTCCTCCATACACTCCAACTCCTAAGCCAATACCCCAACCGACTGGATTCGAAATTATACCAGAAGCGGCAGCAATAATTACCAATAAATAGAGCAGAAGGGTGTTCTTTTTCTTATAATATCTAATCCTTTTATTCCATTTATTATATCATCAATTTTAGGATCAAGTAAACATGTTAGTATTATTTCTTCCCCTTTATTGGTTACTAATTTAAAATAATAATAGCTTTCCATTGAGACTATCTGAATCTGTTTCTTATCTAAGTTTTTTGCTTTATACAAGTAAACTTTTTCGATTTCATCAATTGAATATTGTGTGCTTTTCTCTCCCTTTTTTACAACTAAATTAGTATTAGAAATTTCTAAACTAAAATTCCTATTGGCAATATAATATTCTATATGCAAATAAACAGTTGGTAAAGTATAAACCAACCAACCAATAATAAACACATTTGTAATATCTTTATCAAAATTGTAAAAATAACAGATGCCAAACATTGAAATTGTGCCAACAATTTGATACCAAAGCACTCTTAATTGATTCTTTATGGTTATTTTCATACTGTTTATTATTATCTTCTAATCCAACCTGGGTAACTATTTTGATAATTACTTAAATGGTATGACATTTGATTTTGCCAATTCATATAACCATTGTATAACATTTCTCCTGCTTTCATTCCCAAACCAACAGTTACTCCTGGTATAGCACCAAAAGTTACGGACGCACCTACTCCAAGCCCTATTCCTAATGAGCGATACGCAAGTAGCTCACCTGATATTTCTTTATTTCTATACGCTTTTACTTCTAATCCAAGTGAAAGAAGGCCGCCTGGATAAGTCGAAACTGCACTAAGTGTGCGCTGGACTAGTCCCAGATATTTCATTGTAGTTGCCATATTGAAAGAAAATGTACTTCTATTTGTAGCTGTTAAAGTTCTAAAAGTGTAAGCTAATGCTTCACCATACCCTGCATAAGTTAAAACATTATTTACACTAGATAATCTGCTTGCCGTGAGATTCTGGTTAGAATTTGTTGCACAAACGTGATTACAATTAATAGTTGATACTTTCGTATTACCAATCCCAGAAACAGTGTTAGACCAACCCATTCCTAATGAATAATTGAGCAGGGCTCTTTCCTGCACAGATAATTGTCGTGGAATAGGGTCTCCATCAAAATCACCATCGGAGCTTTGGCGGGTACCTACCCCAAATATACTACTTCCACCACCACCCCAATCGGACATCATTTCGCCTAATGTAAGTTTAGACATATTCGATCTAAAGCCTTCATACTGTTGTGTGAAATCAAACATCTTTACCGATGCAACTGTCCCAGAAACACCTGAGCTACTATTGCCACTTCCACTTGCTCCTACTACCGCATAACCACTAGGGTCGGTATATTTAAAAGGGTTATTAAGCACATAGCTGTAGCTGTTAAAGTTTTGCCCATTGGTATTGTCTTGCAACAAGGGGTCCACATTGAGGAAACGAGCCAATATAGGATCGTACATACGGCCATTCATATTGATGAGGTTAAACTCTTCCAGATGCTCATGGAAGGTATAGCCTCGCGTAATACCGTACGAACTGCCAAATGGATTATTGCCTACATACATAAGTGAACCTGGGTAGCGTGGGCGACCCCAAGCATCGTAACTGCGTTCTTCCACTATACTGCCATCAGTAGCACTTATGGCTATAATACTTTGTTGGTAATCCAAGTGTAGGTAAAATAGTTCGCTGGGGCCTGTCCCTATTTTTCTATCGTAGGCAAAAGGTTGGCCTTCTGCATACAAATAGGTAATTTCAGTTCCATCTATTATTTCCATATTGGCACTGGCAATATAATATATTTCTCTAATGGTACTTCCATTCTCTTTTACGGTGGTTTTTAGCCTTTGTTGGTCAAAACCGTAGTCTATTTCCAAGGCCCTGGTATCGGCAAACACGGCATCTGTTTGGCTCAGCGTAGCTATTTTGTTGAATGCCGTATAAGTTATGGCTTGTTCCTTGGTATGCGTGGCAAGTGCCATGGGGCTTATGGCTGCATTGTGAAAAGTATTGCTCTCCAGAGCATGTGGCTTGCCACTGTTATATACATACTTACCGGCATCGTACTTTTGGGATATATTGCCATTGCTGGCATACACTATGGGTAAGTTTTGGGTGGTATTGCTGGCATCTTTAGCCGTTATATTGTCAAGCCTATCTAAATTGTCGTAATGGAAGTTTTCCAAACTATTGTATTTCATATCTTGGCGGCTCAGTAGGTTATTGTCAACCCCATCAAAACTGTACTGCATTTCCATAGCCAAACTGTAATGAATGCCATTGTCTTTTACACTTTTTATGCCACTAAGCTTTAAATTATTGTCATAAGTATAAGTATTTACCATTTCATTGCCATAGGTAATGGTAGCCGCACGGCCATCAATATGTTCTATATTGTTTTTCCATATATCGTTGTTATTCACATCGGTTATATACCATAATCGGTTATTGTTATCGTAGTTGTGTTTTATGGTTATATTGGGGTAATGTATTTCGTCCAAGCGGTGGTCAATATAAGTATTGGTAGTAGTATAGGTAACGCCATTGCCAGCCAATTCCTTGGTTTCTTTAAGCTCGGCAAAGGCATTGTATTCATATTCTAACTTATTTTTTACCACTCCCGCTTTTTTGTAGGTAAGGGTTTTGGGCAAATTGAGGTTGGCTTGTAAGGCGGTGGTATAGTATTCATATAGGTATTCGGTATTGTCGTTTCCTTTTTTGTTTTTTAAGCGGCCTAGCTCATCGTATTCCATTATATATTGGTTGTTTTTGGCATTGGTGGTTTTTACCAATTCGTTCAGTGGGTTGTACTCATTCACCGTACAACCTCCGTTGGGGTTGCACTCTTTGGTCAGTTTGCCACTCTCATTGTACTCATAAGTGCTGGTGCTGCCATTGGCAGTAATGCTTATAGGTAAGTTAAGGGAATTATAGGTATAGGTAATAGTACTGCTGCCTTGTGTTACGCTGGTATATTTGCCTACGGCATCAAATATGGTGGTTTTGGCGGTTTGTGTGCCTACTTTATGGGTTATACTATTATCCACATAGCTGTATTCCTCCAAATTGTTGGCCAATTGTACCTGCGATACAAAGCGCATTCTTTTGTATATATCGTATGTAAAATTGGTGGTTCGTTTGGTAGCTGTAACAGCTGCATCAAACCAATTGGTTTCGCTTGTGAGCAATCCATAGCCATTGTAGGTATATAGTTTGGTAGCCATTTTTTGTGGGTTATTGGCATCCCACTTAGGTGTTCTCTCTTCCTTTACCAATTGCATTTTCTCATTGTAGTATTTTACACTTTTTTCGCCATAGTTATTGGTTTGGGTAACGGTAAATAGGCTATTGCTTTGGCTTAAGTCCCAGTAGTAAGTGGTGCTATTGGTATTGCCATTGTGTTCCACATTATTGGTTGGGCGCAGCAACTCATCAAAAGCATAGGTGCTTGTAAAGCCATTGGGTGCTATGGTTTTTTTGGGTACTTGGTTGGTTGGTACAAACTCATAGCTTGTTTTATAACCAGCATCATTAATGGTAAAATCAACAAACTGTTTGCTGTCATCTAAAAAGGTGTAGGTGTTGCGCACGTAGTTACCTGTGGTATTTTGCTTGTGGTTATAGCCTTTTTTAATTACATTTCCATAGGCATCAAACAGATATCCTTCGGCTACTTGCATGGGGTTGGTATCGTCAAAAGTTATTTTTTCTTTGAGTATGCTTCTGCCTGGCTGGTAAGTGTAGGTAATGGGGGTAACTTGGGTTGTTTGCCCTTGCCTTGTTTTGTAGTTTTTCTCGGTAAGCATACTGGCAGGTAGCCAAGTATCAAACTGGCCGTAAGTATAGTCGCTGGCATCGGAGTACTTCACATCAAAAGTACTCAATGGGTAGTATATGGCTCCTTTGTAGGTAAGGTTGCCATCTTCATTAAAAGTATAGCAAATTTTACGCACATTTTTGGTGAGGTAATTGGTTTCCGTGGTAAAAGCAGCGTAGGTAAAAGTGGTTTTTTGGGTGGCACTGGTAGTTATGGTTTTATGCTCATAGAGCATATCGCTTACCTTGTCGCTAGGGGTTATTATACCTCCGGGTGCAAATAAGCCATGGTTGTAATTTTCGGTGCTTGCCAAGTTGAGTTTATAGGCATAAAAGGGGTCTTGCTTATAGGTATTTACTTGGGTATTGTTATACTGCTCATTTACGTAGCTCATTTTGGTAACCTGCGTAAAACCCATTATGCCTCGCCCATGTAGGTTGTGCATGAGGTCTTTGTAATTGTAGTATATGCGCTGGGTTGGCAATTGCGGATATATTATATTAAGCTGGCTTACTACGCTTATAGGCAGGGTTATACTTATACAATTGCTTATACCGGGGTTCAAGGTTTTTTTATAGCCAGGAAACTGTGTAAGCGGTTTAAAAATAAACTCATATTTTATTTTTGGCAACTGTATAAAAGCCAACTTGTAGTTACCTGCTTGGCTATAGTGGTACTCAATTACATAATTGTTTAAACCTCTAGTAGTAATGCCTTCCATCATCAATACATCTCTTTTTCCATCACCATCAAAATCGCCCAAAAGATGGTTGCTAAATTCCAAAGGATTTTCGCTGGTATTTCTATTGGGTGTAATGGTACCATAATTAAAAAAATTATCTTGACTTGACAATTCCTTTGCCCCTAGGCTGTAATGTATTCTATATTCATTTGCAGTAGGATTGGACGTGTTTGCACTACTCGCGTGAGAGGGATGGTCATGTCTTTCAATTATATCGTCTTTTCCATCTCCATTTACATCCGCTATTTCTATTTCTATACCCATAGGAAAACAGGTAAGCATATTTAATTGGTTAGCACCCTTAAAACGCAAAGGGGGGAAATAGGCATCCTTTCCATTGGAATAAAGGAGATTACCTGTGCCCACATCAGCTCCATTGCTAGAAGCATATACCTGCTTATAATAAAACAAATCCGTATTGCCATCGCCATTAAAATCGCCAGCGTTAAAACCGAATAAATTTGGTTGGCTGTTGCTAAACACTTGGCATTTAAGTTCCAATACTCTTGCTGGCATTTGGTATTCCCATATTCTACATAAACTACCATTGTATATAAATATATCCTTTCTCCCATTTCCATTAAAGTCCATAGGGATAAAAGCATCTACTCTACCTAAAGCAAGGGGAGTGTTTAGTCCCGAACCATATTTATTTAACTGACTATCGGAATATAGGAAAGTAAACAAAACAACCACTTGATTATCAAACGGTTGTTTTGTTTTAAGAAAGTTTGTTATGTATTTTATCAAGTAGTAAATAAAGTTTATTATTTTGTTCTTCCAATCTGTTTATA
>JANMIV010000178.1:0-9648 GCA_031375995.1 Bacteroidota bacterium | reverse complement strand
ATGGCTAAAGCTTTTTCCTCAAAGTATTTTTTTAAATTCAGTCCTCCTTCCACATCCACATCAAAAATTACTACTTTTCCCGTTGCCCATATTCGGTCTATTTCCGATTTTAAAGTACCGTAAAAATTACCTCCATATACTTCTTCATATTCTAAAAATTCACCATGTACGAGCTTGTTTTTAAAATCTTCGTGCGTTAGAAAATAATAGTCTTTACCGTGTTCTTCATTTACCCTTTTAGAGCGGGTACAAGCAGAAACGGAAAAAGCCAATTGTTTATTTACTTGCAAAAGGTGTTTTACAATGGTGGTTTTGCCACTGCCGCTTGGTGCACAAAATATAATTACTTTATTCATTTATTTACTTCATTTCAGAAAATTACTACTCATTTTTCCTTTAAAACAGGTAAAATAGGTAGCTTCATTCGCTTAACAAATATTGTTAATCTGTTCCTTTATTTTCTCTAATTCGTCTTTCATTTCTACAACCAAACGTTGCATATTGCTATCGTTGCTTTTGCTTCCAATGGTATTTATTTCACGGCCAATTTCTTGGGCTATAAAACCCAATTTTTTGCCATTGGTTTCTTGTTGCAAAGTTTGTATAAAATATTGGCAATGCTCGCTTAACCTCGATTTCTCTTCGTTTATGTCCAGTTTCTCTATATAATAAATCAGTTCTTGCTCCAATCTGTTTTTATCAATTAAGTCGCTTTGCAAGTTGCTTAGCTCTTTGGTAATTTTATTGCGTATAAATGCTACTCTTGCTGTTTCAAAAGGCTCTATGGCTTTTAACTTAGCATGTATGCTATTGCACAATAAACTCAACTCTTTGCTTAAGTTATCTCCCTCACGTATTCTAAAGGTATTGAATTCTAATAGTGCATTATTAAGGGTATTTACTACTATTTTCCAGTCTTCTTCGTTGGTGCCTTCATCTTCTTTACTTTGTATAATACCAGGAAAATCAAAAACTGATTTAAACAAATGGATATTGTTGATACCAGTTAATGCTGCCACTTTATTAATTTCTGCCAAGTAAAACTGTGCAACGTCCTGATTAATAGGTAGAAATTGGCTATTGGTGCTTTTGGGAGTAATTTGAATACTGATATTTACGCTGCCTCTTTCTAGTTTTTTTGATAAATCATTGCGCAACTCCAATTCTTTGTTTTGTAAATTACGTGGCATGCGTATATTGATATCTAAAAATTTGCCGTTTAAAGCTTTGATATCCACTTTACATAGAAAGTTTTCTGTATCTGTTTCGGCTTGCCCAAAACCAGTCATTGATTTAATCATATTTTATAAAAAAAGAAGGCGAAAGTATGCCAAATTTATGAATTATGGGTTATGAATTGCCAAAAGACGCTTGTCAGGTTTAGAATACGAAAATTAACAACTAAAAATGTATGTATAATCTGCCACTAATTGTAATTATCTATCTTATATTTGCCCTTCATGAAATCAATATTATTGGTGGCTTTAGGTGGTGCTTTAGGAGCGGTGTGTAGGTATTTATTATCCTTACTGTTAAAGGATTATACACAAATACATTTCCCCGTCAATACTTTTTTAGTCAATGCCATTGGTTGCTTTTGTATGGGTCTGTGCTACGCTCTTTTTATGAATAATGGCAATTTTAACGAAATAAAACTCTTACTTATTGTTGGTGTTTTAGGAGGTTTCACTACCTATTCTGCTTTTGCTTTTGAAGCCGTTTTGATGTTTAAACAACAATTATTCAAACAAGCATTAACCTATATTTTATTGAGTAATATTACCTGTATTCTTTTTGCTTACCTAGGATTTGCTATTAAAAGTTAATGGAAGGAATTGTTGTAAAATCTACAGGAAGTTGGTACGAGGTAATGAAACCCGACACGGAGATAATCAATTGTCGGTTAAAAGGTAAATTCCGCTTGGAAGGGCTCAAACACACCAATCCCGTTACCGTTGGCGATAAAGTGCAGTTTGATATGGAACCCAATAGCGAAAATGGTGTAATACATGCTATAGAACCACGCAAAAACTATATTATACGTAAAGCCAGCAACCTTTCCAAGCAAACCCATATTATAGCCAGTAATATAGACCAAGCTTTGCTAATGGTAACTATTGCCTTTCCTACTACTTCTTTAGGCTTTATTGATCGGTTTTTGGTAACAGCTGAAGCTTACCACATACCCACCACCATTGTTTTCAATAAGGTAGATTTGTGTACTGACGGCTTAGAAGCTGTTTTGCAAGAAACAATTGATTTGTATCACCAAAAGGTAGGTTATCCATATATAAAAACGTCAGTAAAAGACCAAACTAGCTTAGCGGAAATCAAAGAAATTTTAGCAGGTAAAACCACTTTGGTGGCAGGGCATTCAGGGGTTGGGAAGTCCTCTTTATTAAATGCCATTGAACCTAATTTAAACCTAAAAACAGGTATTATTTCAAAATCGAGCTTCAACGGACAGCATACTACTACGTTTGCCCAAATGCATCCCCTAGGTTTTGGTGGTTTTATTATAGACACACCGGGCATACGCGAGTTTGGCGTGGTGGACTTAAACAATGCAGAGCTTTCACATTACTTTAAAGAAATGAAACCTTTTATAGGGCAGTGTAAGTTTAACAATTGTCAGCACATCAATGAACCGCAATGTGCCGTTTTAAAAGCCGTTGAAAGCAATATCATCCCAACCGAACGTTACCAAAGCTATTTAAGCATTATGGCCAATGAGGATGTGTTTAATTAGGTAGTTTAAATTCAGCTAGTTGTTTTATTGATTTTAGATTTATAAATTTGTTATTATGATTCATACAATTGAAATAGATGACAATACCGAATTGGGTAAGAAAGCCTTAACTTTATTAGAAGATTTGGGAATTGCTATTTATGATGAGAAAGAGTTGAATCCTCATATAAAAAGAGCTTTGGATAAAAGTTTAGAACAATCATTAAATGGTAATTTAAGTAGCAATGCTGAGGTGATTAAGCGAACCAAGGAATGGTTGAATTCGAAGTAAAGTGGAATGATAAAGCTGAAGAAAGTCTAAGGCAAATTTTAGATTTCTACTTTGTTCAAAATGGTTCGGCTGAATACAGTTTAAAACTTTACGATGAAATAATAGCTGGAATTGAAGTTTTAAAAAAGTTTCCTAAAGCAGGTAAACTAATTAATTACAAAGATATTTATGAGTTGGTATTTGCACGGAATTCTGTTTTTTATAGAATTGAACAAAGTACAATATTTATACTTTTAGTTTGGGATAACAGGCAAAATCCTGAAAAACTTTCAAAAAACTTTTAACTAAACCCAGTGCGCGCAATTATCCAAAGAGTTACCCAAGCACAAGTTCATATTGACAGTCAGTAAATTTCAACCATTGGAAAGAGCTTATATTTGCGACAAAGTATTTAAACAAAAAGACTGCTTTTACAAACCGTTTTTTTTGTAGTGCTAAACACTTTACATTTGTATTATGACAAAACTGTTGGAAAAGGCATTTGAAGCACTTAATAAATTGCCCGAAAACGAGCAAGATAGCTTTGCACAGCTCATTATAGAAGATTTGAAATGGGATGATTCTTTTACATCTTCGCAAGATGTCTTGTTATCAATGGCAAATGAAGCATTAGAAGAATATAAAACTGGAAAAGCAAAACCGTTTGAAGAATTATGAAGTCTGTAACAACCTTGCGTTTTAGAAAATGTTACAGCAAATTACCTTCACATATTTAAGCAGCAACGAAAAATGCCTATAAACAATGGCTGATAAATCCATATAATGTAAGTTTACATTTTAAAAAAATACATACTAATGAAATTTATTCGGTAAGAATTTCTATTTCGTATAGGGCATTATCTATTAAAGAAGGCGATACTTTTATATGGTTTTGGATTGGAAGTCATGCAGAATATGATAAAATAATTGGCTAAAATGATTGCGACAATTGCATGTTTTTTCCTAGAACAATAATTATACTAGATTTACTTCTCCTCCATGCGCATTATCATTCAACGAGTTACCCAAGCACAAGTTCATATTGACAATCAGTTGTTTTCTGCTATTGGAAACGGTTTAGTAGTGTTATTGGGCATAGAAGATGCCGATACAGAAGAAGACCTAAATTGGCTTGCGCAAAAAATAGTGAACCTACGTATTTTTAACGATGAGAATGGCGTAATGAATCTTTCCCTTATAGATACCAAAGCCGAAATACTATTGGTAAGCCAGTTTACACTTTTTGCATCCACTAAAAAGGGCAATCGTCCTTCCTATATCAAAGCCAGTCGCCCAGAGTTTGCAATACCTTTATACGAAAAAATGATTGTGAAGTTAGAAGAACTGATAGGTAAAAAAATAGCCACAGGTTCCTTTGGGGCTAATATGCAAGTATGCCTAACAAACGATGGCCCTGTAACCATTATGATGGACAGTAAAGAGAAGGAATAAATGATAATTGAACATCCTTGCTCTTGTTTGTTGTTTCTTGAACAAGCACACTCTCGGCCAAGCGAACGACTTGTATAACATTATGCTCTTGAGTGTTTCCCCTGCCATTAGAGTCAACTTTTAAATGGCTTACTTTGGTATTAAATCTTTGAAATCATTCGTTGATTTTATTCGCGATAGCTTGCGATCACTTACAAAACTAACTTTTCTTTCATATTTTAATTGGATTCTGAACTGAAATTTATAATCGAACTGAGGTTATATGGTTTATATCATCCCTGCCATTTTAGCCAATTGTACCAATGCTGTGGTATCTCTAACCCCCAGTTTATCAATCATCTTACCTCGGTGATTGCCTACAGTATTGATACTGATAAAAAGGCGTTCAGCAATTTCTTTGGTATCACAATCATCCGCTATTAATTTCAATATTTCTTTTTCTCTTTGAGACAATAAATCTTTACTTGAATATAGTTTATCCTGTGAATGAAAAGTATGCACATGTTCATTGTTTTCACCATGAGAAATTCTGATCCAATAGTCTCGAAAATTCTTCTTAAGTAAATGATTTATATTTTGTACATAATTAAATGTGTAATTGAATTTACGTTCTTTATTGTAATGAATGGGAGCACCTTTAGAAAATAGGCAGACAGGTTTGCCATCCAATAGCAAATATCTTATACCACAGTGAAATATTTGTATATTCATTTTTTTAGCAAAAGGGATATTCTCCAATACCTCTGTAAACCACTTTACGGAATCAGTAAAAAAATGTAAGTAATCCTTTTCAAGCAAACTCATAATTTGAACCATTCGTTCCGCTTGAGAAACTTCAGGAAGATTGCCCCAAAACTCTTTTTCTCCCACTTCAAGTACTGGTGTATAATTAAGGTGATTGAATATGCCAATTACAGCATCTGTACCCTTTATGCCATTGAGCAATAAATGAGCTTCTTCTCTAAACCGGTCTATTTCCCCAATTGTATCTTCTACAAAAAATGGGGAAGACATGGCAACAATCTTTTTATACAGCGAATCAGCATCCTGCACATTCCTTAAGCTATTTTCCTGCATATCCATACTTGTTTAAACGAAGATAAGCCAATAACTGTAAAAATGATGATTATCACTATTTCCTGCCATTTTAGCTCATCATAATTTTACCGCATCAAAATAACTCGACTCCACCCACTCAAAACGGTAAACATTATGACAACAATCAATACTTTCTCGAGCCAACAGGAAATTCCAACAATTTCTTTTAATACTAAGAAGATTATAGCTAAAAGCATGGATGCTGCGAAATTGGTTGAAATGATTCAATCTAAAAGTGAAAAGGGATTCGATGTATTGTATAATATGTATTGTGATGCACTTTATAGTGCTATTATAAAAATTGTAAAACGAACCGATGTAACAGATGATTTATTGCAGGAGACCTTTGTAAAAATATGGAAGCATATAGATTGCTTTAAACCTGAAAAAGGAACACTTTATACTTGGATGTTAAATATAGCTAGAAACCAATCAATAGACTATCTGAGATCTTCAGATTATCATAAACAACTATTGAATGAAGAAATAGATTTGTTTTCATTTAAATTCGATGTTATTGACACCACTAAAAACAATATATGCCAAATAGAATTTGCCGATTTTAAAAGAAAAGCAAAACAACTTGATCCTAAATATGCGGAGGTAATTGATATGATTTTTTTTTATGGCTGGACTCACAAACAAACTGCACTTAAACTAATGCTGCCTATTGGAACCGTTAAAACCAGGGCAAGAAAAGGGCTGAGTCTATTAAAAATACTGTATTTGAAATAGTAAATAATTCTCATTTAGCCTTAAAAGAAACATAGTTAACAATAAGAAAAACGAATGAATATAGATGACTATATTACAAGTGGAATATTGCAGAATTATTGCTTCGGTTTGCTTACCAAAGAGGAGGAAAGAAAGGTAGAAAAAATATGCACTGATTACCCAAAAGTAGCCAGAGAATTGCAATTATTCAGAAATGCACTCAAAGAATATAGCAGCCATACTAAAATACTAAACAGAGAAGAGCTACGCAGGGCGACATGGGAAAGTATAAAAAAAATATGGGAAGAAGAAAGCACTTAGCGATTACATTATAGCGTATATTAAAAGGGTAGTTTATTTAAAAAATCAAAATTAAATCTATAGGTTTTACGAGGACAATAGCCTAATTCAATTTAAATATTCAACCCAAATATAAAATAAACATGTTTTAGCTTCAATGCTTATTTTATCAAAATTTTCCATTTATTTTCAAACTCACACAACAAAATTTCAGCACAACAAAACCAAAAATCTTTTCTTATCGTATGTTCTGTTAACATTTAAAAGTTAAACAACATGAATAAAACTATTTTCAAAACAATGACAAGAAAAGCCTTAGCAACGGTAGTATATTCCTTGCTATTATGGAGTGGCGCTTATGCATCCAGTCACCGCGAAGCACCGCTCATCTCTAAAGATCCACTGGCAGACAATACTGATTTGTATGCTTTCCGTAGTCCAGACAATCCCAATACGATTACTATTATTGCCAACTACATTCCCTTTCAATTGCCTGAAGGAGGCCCTAACTGGACTACCTTTGGTCAGAACATTCGCTATGAAGTATATATAGATAATGATGCCTCTAAGCCAGGTGCAGAGATTGTTTACCGTTTTACTTTTTCGCAAGTGAATGAAGATGGTTCAACTTTCTTTAATGTTCGCTTAGGCAAACAAAATTTAAAAACTGTTTACAAATTGGAACGCAGTATAAACAGTGGTGCAAGTTTTACAACCATAGTTGCCGCAGGTAAAGTACCTCCTCCTAATATTGGAGCGCGCTCTATTGAAGGTGCAGCAGGCTTAAATACCACTTATTCAACTTTGGTTTCAGGAGCTATTAATACCGCTAACAGTGGTGAAAAAGTATTTTGTGGTCCGGCTGATGATCCATTTTTTGTAGATTTGGCAGGTGCTTTTGATTTGGGTAATTTTCGCCCAACAGGCAATTCCACCAATGCACCTAAAGATGGTGTAGCACGCTTTAATGTGCATTCTATTGTTTTGCAAATTCCTATCTCTACCTTACAAAAGGCTGGTAAGGATGTAAGTATGGCTACTAATATTTTAGATGGCGATTTTGTAATTGGTGTTTGGGCTGCTGCTAGCCGTCCACAAATTACCACTTTGAGTGCTACAGGCGAAGAGCCTGCCGTTTCTGGTGGTTGGGTGCAAGTATCGCGTTTAGGCATGCCACTAACCAATGAAGCTATTATTCCTATTGGAGATAAGGACAAATGGAATGCTACCACACCTGCTGGTGATTTAACATTTGCAAAATATTTTAGTAATCCTGAATTAGCTTTGTATATGGACGATTCTCAATTTGGTTCGGCTGTACCTTCATTAAATGAATTAAGAATTCAAACCAAATCTTTAGGTGCTTATGATTTTAGAAATGGTAAAAAAGGTTTGTTCGGCTTAAAAGGCAATGCAGCTTTAAAAGGTACTGCTTTGGATGATGCTATTTTTGGTACTATTTTATTGCCAGATTCTATGAGCCCAAGAGCAGTAGATATTTTACCTATATTTTATACTGGGGTGCCTAATTTAATTCCTTATCAATTAGCTACAGGTAAAGGCAATAACCCATTAGCGGCTGGTAAACCTTTTATCAATAATTTCTTGCCTACATTGGGTGATATGCTACGCTTGAATATGGCTGTGCCAGCAACACCAAGAAATAGTGCTGATTTTAACTCTTTAGGCTTGGTATATGCGGCTGTTTTAGGTTTAACAGATGCTCGATACAATACCAATAAAAATATAGAAATGATTCCAAACATGGATGGTTTTCCTAATGGAAGAAGGTTAGAAGATGATGTAACAACAATAGAAATGCAAGCGGTAGGTGGTGTTGTATTAGCAGCCATTGGTTTGTGGTACGATGATTATAGTGGAACAGGAAGCCCTGTTACAAACCGTTTGGGTAAAACACTAGGCTTTACTGCTGGACCAACTAAAAATGATACCACTTTCAAAGCCAGTTTCCCTTACGTGGCTGAGCCGTGGAGAGGTACTGATTATTCTTTACAATCTCGTTTTTAACTAATCGACCACTTAATAAAAATAACAATACAAAAATGAAAAATAATTATAAAATACTAAAAAATATAATGGCTGCTGTCTTAATATTGGGTAGCACCATTGCCATGGCTTCCAGCCACCGAGAGGCACCTTTGATTTCAAGAGACGCAGTTGCCGATAATACGGATTTATATGCTTTTAGAAGTCCGGATAATCCGAATATGATAACCATTATAGCGAATTACATTCCTTTTGAATTGCCTCAAGGCGGTCCCAATTGGTCTTCGTTTGGCGAAAATGTGCGTTATGAAGTCTATATAGATAATGATGCTAGCAAACCAGGTGCTGAAATTATATACCGTTTTACGTTTACCAAGGTGAATGAAGATGCGAGTACTTTTTTCAATATTCGCTTGGGCAAGCAGAACTTAAAAACTACTTATAAGTTAGAGCGCAGCATAAATAGTGGTGCAAGCTTTACCACTATAGTAAGTGCTGGTGTGGTGCCTCCACCTAATATTGGTCCTCGCTCTATTCAAGGTGCTGCTGGATTGGGTGCTGCTAATTATGGTGCTTTAATGACAGCTGCTATTACCACCTCTACAAGCGGAGAGAAGGTGTTTTGCGGCCCTGCTGACGATCCATTTTTTGTGGATTTAGGTGGTGCTTTTGATTTAGGCGGTTTTAGAAAAACAGGCGCTAGAGATGGTGTTGCTAAATTCAATTGCCATACTATTGCCATTCAAATACCTATTGCTACTTTACAAAAAGCGGGTAAGGATGTGAGCATGGCTGCTAATATTTTAGATACCGATTTTGTAATTGGTGTATGGGCTGCTGCTAGTCGTCCTCAAATTACTACTTTAAGTGCTACTGGTGCTGAACCTGCTGTTTCTGGCAATTGGGTACAGGTATCTCGTTTGGGTATGCCTTTAACCAATGAGGCTATTATTCCTATTGGCGATAAGGACAAATGGAACGGTACAACACCTGCTGGTGATTTGCAGTTTGCGAAATATTTTAGCAATCCTGAATTGGCTTTGTATATGGACGATTCTCAATTTGGAGGTGCTGTTCC
>JANMIV010000033.1:0-1154 GCA_031375995.1 Bacteroidota bacterium | reverse complement strand
CTTCCTTATCCATTGGAGGGCCAAACATATCGTACATGGGGTGTGCCACATATACTTTGGGTTTTCCATTAGAGAAGAAATCTATATGACCATATACTTCTTTGCTCATGGCTAAAAAACCATCGCAAGCATCTATAAAATACTGCGTAAACAGCGTGTCAAAAAATTGTTGTTCGTGCGGAATTATATTATCTGTTATAGCTATAATTTTGGTTTTGCCATTTGCTTTTATCAATCGCGCAAGCGTTCCAAAACAAGGTGCCATAAAACTCATCCAATACCTAAAAATAACCAAATCGTACTCTTTTTGCTTTAGTTGCAATCCCACTTTTAACCAATTGAATGGGTTAATGGAATTAATAATGGAATGGATATTGATATCAGTGGGTTCTTGGTCTGTACTGAATTGGGTTTTGCCTGGAAATAGAAAATGAGGATATTGTAATGAAAAACTAGCTATTTCACATTCGTCACCATTGCTTATAAATTCCCTACAAAGTCTTTCGTTATAAGTAGCCAAACCACCTCTAAGCGGCCAAGCTGGACCAATAATTAGTACTTTTTTCTTAGTCATTGTATCCCAATGTTTGGGTTATACCATATTGGTTTCTGTCTGATGAATTGCGGCTGATGAGTTCACCAATAAAACCAGCTAAGAATAACTGTGTTCCAATTATGCTGGCAACTAAAGCTATATAAAACAAAGGCTGATCTGTTATATTACGACCATAAGGCCAATTATTCATAGCATAGAAAAGCTTTTGCAACAATAAGTATGCGGTAAAACCAAATCCAAGTAAAAAGAAAATACTACCCAAAACACCAAAAAAGTGCATTGGTTTCTTCCCAAATTTCGACACAAAAAATATGGTTAATAAATCTAAAAAACCATTGATAAAACGCTCCAAACCAAATTTGGTAGTACCATATTTTCTAGCTCTATGCTCTACTACTTTCTCCCCTATTTTTCTGAAACCATTCCATTTGGCTAAAACAGGAATATAGCGGTGCATTTCATTATATACTTCTATGGCTTTTACCACTTCTAATCGGTAAGATTTAAGCCCACAATTGAAGTCGTTCAGTTTAATACCATTCCTACCAAAATATTCAATTGGGCCACACAAAGTATGAGTGGTATTAAACTGAACGAC
>JANMIV010000513.1:0-3349 GCA_031375995.1 Bacteroidota bacterium | reverse complement strand
AATAAATATTGCAGATAAACCAGGGCAATTATCTTACTTTTTGAGGGGAACAGGAATTGGCACACCTTCTTTTACAGGTGTTTTTGATGTGCAACAATCAGCTGATGGTTTGGTTTGGAATACACTTAGAAGTTTTACCACAGCAAATCCACCAACAGGTGCATTTGCAAAATATACTTCAATGCCTGCCGCCACTAGTAGATTTATAAGATTTTTTTATACTACTAAGGAAAGCGGTACAAATATAGCATTGGATAGCATTTATATTCAAGCAGCTCCAGCCGCTACAACTCCCACCATTCAAGTGCTTAGAAATAATATTGCCATTGCTAATAATACGCAGAGTATAATTGGGAATAACTCAAACTTTAGCTTTAGAGTAAAGAATCTTGGAATAATAGATACATTGGTAATAGATAGTATTAACTTTACAGGAAGTAACTTTGGTAGCTATGGTGTAAGCAATACTTTTCCAATAAAAATAGCAGCCAATGATTCTACAACAATTAACTGTAATTTAAATACCTCTGGAGATGGAAGCCGTTTTGCTGCTATTAATATTTACAATAATGATTTAGAGAAAAAACAATTTTCAATAAACCTATATGGTATTGCAGGTTTATACGCTACAGAACCTTCGTATTCTCCTGTGGCACTTAATTTTACCAATGTTACTGCTTTTGGTATGAACGTAACCTTAACAGATACAAGCACCTCGACAGAAAACTACATTGTATTGCGTAAAATAGGTGTAATTACAGAAACACCAGTGGATGGGCAAACATATCAAAAGGGCGATTATATTGGAGCGGCACAGGTAGCTTATATTGGGAAAGTGGGTACTTTTAAGCCTACTTATATTTTAGCCAATACCAATTATTCATTTACTGCTTTTGCTTATAATGGACCGGCTACTTATGAGAATTATTTAACAACAAATAAAACCAATGGCAATATAAATGCCTTGGCTGGAAATGCAGGTAATTATTATAGCAATATAGATCCCAATGCAACCACATTTTTAACCAATTTGAGTGCCAAAATAAATGCCCACGACACTATTTTTTACAGCAATTATACCGCAACGGTAATCAATAATTTTTTGACTAGAGATACTTCTCAAGACAAAAAGGTGGTAAACTGTGTTTATACTGGTGTTCCTTATATTTACAGCGAGCCATTTGTATGGTGGAATACAAGCAATAGCACTGGCATTTTAACCAGAGAACACACTAGAGCGCAAAGCAGTATGCCGAGTAACAATGCCTCGCAAAATCCAAACTGGCCACGTAGTCCTAGTAACTTAGAATTGCCGGAGTACAATGATTTGCACAATTTATTTCCTGCTGACCAAGCAAATGCCAATGGACCTCGTTCCAACAACCCATTTGGAGAGTGCGTTACAGTTACCTCAACTTCGCCTACGGGCAAAGGCAAATTGGGTAAAGATGGCAATAACAATACCGTGTATGAACCTAAAGATGAGCAAAAAGGAGATCTGGCACGTGCTTTATTTTACATGTCTGTTTGTTACAATGGCATTGCTGGCAATAACTGGAGTTTACCAGCTAACCAAAGCTTGGCATTATTGTTAAAATGGCACCAACAAGACCCACCAAGTGCAGAGGAAATTTCTCGCCATGAGTATATTGCTTCTGTTCAAAAAAACCGCAATCCGTTTATTGACAATCCTAATTGGGCTGGTTTGATTGATTTTAAAACGATGAATTTAATTCCTGGAAAGAATTTAGCGGTAAATGCACCCAATGGCGGAGAAACATTTTTAGCAGGAAAAACAGTAAACATTACTTGGTTGGCTACTTCTATTACCACAAAAGTGAAGTTGGAATATACCACCAATGGAACCGACTTTATTTTTATTGACTCTGTAAACGCTAGCCCAGCCTCTTATACTTGGACTATTCCTGCGGTAGCTACTACTACTGCCAAAATTAGAATTTCGGCAACAGACAACTCCATTAACGATGTAAGTAATGCCAACTTTACCATAAATGTAGCCAGCTTAAAGCTTTTAACACCTGTAAGTACTGATGTATGGAAAGGCAATGAGAATAGAAATGTTACCTGGCAAAGTACCTTTGTCGATTCTATTACCATAGAGTTATTTGATGGAAACACCCTCCTTTCTACCGCTAAGGCAAAAGCAAGCGCAGCTACTTACAGTTTAGCTGTACCTAATATAGTTGCCAATAGTGCCAATATAGTGCTGAAAGAAATAAATGGAACACTGCTTGATAAAAGTGCCCTTTTTAAAATAGAAAAAAGTGTTTCGGTAAAAGAGATAAGTGCCAACAGCTTCGCAGTATATCCCAATCCAAACAATGGTGTTTTACACATCCGTACCGATTTAAACCTAAGCAATGCATCATACCAACTAATGGATATAACAGGCAAAGAGATACAAAAGGGCCATTTGGAAAAAACCAATACCCTTTATATAGCCGATAAAGGAATGTATGTATTGAAAATGAGCAATAATTCGCAAACCATTATCAAAAAGATAATAGTAGAATAGGCTTTTTAGCTGCTTTATTAAAACGACTTTGCTTACATAGCAAAGTCGTTTTTTATGCAATATGCTTTATAATATAAGTATTGTTATTAAAAGTAAAGCTTTCGCCTATGCTCTTTCCCAACATGGCTTTTGCCAAAGGTGCTTTGCTAGAAATAGCCGTTACTGTGTGTTCGTCTATAGTAATTTGACCCAGAGCTACTCCAATATAAAAGGGTTTAGACTCACAGTAAACCAAAGCACCTAATATCACTTTATTGGCAATGGGTACATTTTCTAGTTTCAGTAGCATAGCCAATTCTTCTTTGTTTTTAAGCACTTGGCTTGCATTCATATCTCGTGCCAATTGGCTCATAGCCCTGCCTGTTTCATACTTATCGCCCATACTGCTTTTTTCTTCACTATTGGCGGCTTCTTGCGCTTCCTGCATAGCCTTTTCGCCTGCGGCTATGTGTTGTAGCAATACATTTTTGCAGTGGGTAAATAGCACCTGTTTATTGATGGGGTATTGGTTTGGCATGAAAGTGTACTATAAGGTAGATAAATAAAAACAGCCTATAACCGCAAAGTTATAGGCTGTTTTAAAATAATATATATTTTAGGCTGTTGCTATATTAGGGGCAACACCCATAGCTTTTAAGTGCATTAAATGCGAGCGCAAAGCACTGGCTACTGTTGGAAATTCCTTGTATTTAATATTAAACTCTTCGCAAGCTTGTTTTACTATTTTGTGTATTTGTGGGTAATGCACGTGGCTTATCTTGGGAAACAAGTGGTGTTCTATTTGAAAGTTCAAACCACCTAGTAACCAAGCCA
>JANMIV010000497.1:0-3960 GCA_031375995.1 Bacteroidota bacterium | reverse complement strand
CCTATGGTATCGTCTAAACTAAGCATTTTAAGTTGGTCTAACTTAAGTATGACCGCAGCCGTATAGGTTTTGGTATTGCTACCTAGTGTAAATAGCATTTCGGTACTGGTAGGTTTGCCTATATGCGAAATACCAAAACTACGTTTCCAAATACCCATATTGGGAACAAGTATGGATGCTGAGGAACCTTTTATGTTCAGTTTGGTACAAATACTATCGTAAGTATTGTTTAATTTAGTGCTAACTGCTTGTGGTATTTGTGCCCATAAGGTATTGCTGGCACTTAAAATAAGGAGTAAAGTAAGTATTCTTATCATGGTTTGTTTTTTTGGAAAGTTGGTTTATTTTAGGATAAAAGCCTTGTTTATTTTACAATGGGCAATTTACTGGCTGTGGGTGGTAAATTTAAAACAGTAAAAAAAACAAAAGGCTGCTCCAATTAAGGAGCAGCCTTTTTATACTAATGGTTTATACGCCATATTCTACTAAGCCTTCATCTTCTTGCTCCTTCATCTTCATTATCTGGTCTAAGGCATCAGGCACTACATCGCTACAAATGGTAATAAAGCTGCCTTTTGCGCCATATTTTATGGCAAACTCTATGGCTTCGGTTTCTTTCTTTATTACGGTTACTTTTTTGTCGGCATCTACATTGCTAATGCCTTTCATCATTAAATCTATTATTTCCTGCTCTGTTCTGCCACGTAAGTTTTTATCCTGGCGGATAATTACCTCATCAAACATTTTGGCTGCTACTTGTCCTAGATTAACGGTATCCTCGTCTCTTCTGTCGCCCACACCAGCAATTATACCTACGTGTTTGGCATCTATTTTACTCAACATATCGGCTATGGCCTGAAAACCTGCTGCATTGTGCGCATAATCTACCATTACTTGGAAGTTTTTGAAGTTAAATATATTCATACGCCCAGGTGTTTGAGCAGGGCTAGGAATAAATGTTTGCAAGGCAATACGCATGTCTTCAATTTTAAAGTTGCGGATAAATCCTGCTACGAGCGTAGGCAATACATTCTGGATATTGAAAGTAGCTTTTCCGCCAAATGTAAGCGGAATGTTTACTGCTTTTTCTACGCGTATTTTCCAAGTGCCTTTGCAAATGGTTACATATCCATTTTCATATATAGCGGCTAGTCCGCCTAGTTGTATGTGCGATTTGATAATGGGATTGTTTTCATCCATACTAAAGTAGGCAATCTTACATTTTAACTCATCTGCCATAGCAGCAGCCCATTTATTATCAGCATTTAATATGCTGTAACCACCTGGTAAAACGCTTTCTGGCACTACTCCTTTTACCCTAGCTAATTGCTCTATGGTATCTATATCACCCAAACCCAAATGGTCTTCGGCTACGTTGGTAACTATGGCTATATCGCAATTGTGAAAGCCTAAGCCCGAACGTAAAATACCACCTCTAGCGGTTTCTAGTACGGCAAAATCTACTGTTGGGTCTTTTAATACAAACTCAGCACTTACTGGGCCTGTGCAATCGCCTCGCATCATCATTTGGTTTTGTATATATACGCCATCAGTGGTGGTATATCCTACCTTATATCCCATGGTTTTTACCATGTGTGCCATTAAGCGGGTAGTGGTGGTTTTGCCATTGGTACCTGTTACGGCTATTATAGGAATGCGTGCCGAACTTCCCGGAGGGTATAACATATCAATAACTGGTTCTGCTACGTTGCGTGGCAAGCCTTCTGCTGGGTCTATATGCATACGGAAACCCGGAGCTGCATTTACTTCTATTACGCCTCCGCCTGTTTCGCTTACGGGCTCTGAAAGGGTAGTTGCCATTATATCTATACCGCATATATCTAAGCCTATAATGCGGGCTATGCGTTCGCACATAAATATATTGTCAGGGTGCACTAAGTCGGTTATATCCGTTGCTGTACCACCTGTTGATAAATTAGCGGTAGGCTTTAACCACAATTCTTCTCCTGCGGGCAAAACACTGTCTAGGGTTAAGCCTTTGTCTTCTAAAATATCTAAAGTAAATTGGTCTATTTTTATGCTGGTAAGTGTTTTTTCGTGTCCGTAACCTCTGCGGGGGTCTTGGTTTACTTTGTCTATGAGTTGCTCAATGCTGTTTTTGCCATCACCCAATACGGAGGCAGGTTTGCGTATAGCTGCAGCTACAAACTTGTAGTTTACTACGAGTACTCTATGGTCAAGCCCAGTAATAAATTTCTCCACTATTACGCCACGCGAATATTTTTTGGCAGCTTCTAAACCTTTTACGGCATCTTCCCAATTAAGTATATTGGTAGTAGCTCCTTTGCCATGGTTTCCATCTACTGGTTTGGTAACTATGGGGTATTTAATGCTTTCAATGGCGGCTTGTAATCCTTCCTCGCCATATACAATGCGGCCTTTTGGAACTGGAATTTCTGCTGCGCCTAATAGGTTTTTGGTTTCTTCTTTATCGCAAGCTATATCAACGGCTATACTGCCTGTGGTACTGGCTATGGTAGCTCTTATGCGCTTTTGGTTTACGCCATAGCCTAATTGTACTAGTGAGCTTTTGTTTAAACGGATATAGGGAATACCTCTGGCTGCGGCTTCTTCTACTATGCATCCGGTGCTTGGCCCTAGGCGTTCGTCTTCTCTTATTTCCCTTAGTTGTTGTATATCGTCAGCTAAATCGTATTCTGCACCTGCTATTAGGGCTTCGGATATACGCACTGCGGCTCTGGCAGCAAACACACCGGCTTTTTCTTCCATATAGCTAAATACTACATTGTACACTCCGTCTTTTCCCGTAGTTCTGGTTCTGCCAAAACCCGTTTCCATGCCAGCTAGTGTTTGAATTTCCAGGGCTATATGCTCTATTACATGGCCCATCCAAGTGCCTTCTTTTACCCTGCTAAAAAACCCACCCGGTGCTCCTACTGAACAACGGTGACTATACATACTTGGGAACATTTTTTCTAAGCGAGCCGAAAAGCCTTCAATGGAATTGGTGGGTCTTTGTTCCATATCTTCCAAATCAAGGCGCATTTGAATTAATTTATGTCTGCGAACACTCCAATAATTAGGTCCACGCATGGTTTTAATGTCAAGTATCTTCATATAGTTTTACATTTTTTTTGTAATTATAAGAATAGTTTTTTAAAAAAGAAGAAAAGGGCTACTATTATTTTTGGGGGAGGAATGCCAGGGTATATAAAAAATACTTCTCATTGGGCTTTGGGTGGCTGCTACTGGGGTATAAAGTCAGCAATCTAATTTTTGCTTCTTAGTTTGGGCTGAGGCTGCTTTCTTGTGGCTGATGCTACGTTCTTGTTGGTAACGCTGCATTCTTGTTGGTGACGCTGCGCTAAATACCAACAAGGGCAAAACATGGTGGTGTTGGTGAGTAATATTTGCGTATTGAAATGTAATATTTGGATGTTGACGAGTAGTGTTGGAGTGTTGAGATGTAATGTTATGGTGTTGGTGAGTAATATTTGCGTGTTGAAATGTAATATTTGGGTGTTAACGAGTGGTGTTGGAGTGTTGAGATTTAATATTATGGTGTTGGCGTGTGATGTTGGCGTGTTGAGGTGTGAGACTGTCCAAAAAGTGTGGAAAGGGGTATATTTTTGCCATCAAAAATTAATTGCGCTTGGCTTTTATAAAAATAATCCTAATTATTAAACCAATTTAATATTATTGTAAGGGTGTAAAATATAAAAACTGCACCGAGCCAAGCCTAACTGGATAGATGAGGATGATTTTATAATAAATATCTGCAAGTTAGGTGCCATTATAACTAACAAGTAACATGACAACAGAAAATTATGAATTTGATGTAGCAATTTCGTTTTTGCAACAAGACGAAAATTTAGCAATTCAAATAAATGGACTACTCAAAGACAGAGTAAAAACATTTATATATTCTGAACAACAGAAAATATTAGCTGGACGGGATGGAGAAAAACTTTTCAATAA
>JANMIV010000471.1:0-9339 GCA_031375995.1 Bacteroidota bacterium | reverse complement strand
GAATTGCATTAAATTTAACTTTAGGAAGCTGTTTTAGTATTTTCAATATTCCATAAATGCCTATTGCAAAACCTGTCGCAAGGGGAATATCGGTTGGATTATTCATGCTATGCGCAAAAAAGGTAGGTGTTAAAAAAATGACCCAAAAAGCAATTAATCCTGTTCTCCATGAAAGTAACTCCCTAGCTATCAAAGCTGCAAATAACATTGCTATAAATCCATACCATGCATTCAATAAATGTCTAGTTCCATACTCCCCCCAACTTGGCTCATAATTTTTATTTATGTAGGAAGCTATTACATTAATATGTTCGCCATAATACGGATAATCCCTATGGGATGTAAAACAAGTGGTATCCTTGCCACCGCTCTCAAAGTATTTTAACATATCATAACCATATTGGTTATGTAACTTACTATCCCATGTTAAGCCAAAATCAAAACTTTTACTCAGCATAAAATAAGCAATAAAAAAAGTACTTATAATAAATGCCAAGCGATAAAAACCTGCATTGCCATTATTTAATTGGAAGTTTTTGCTTGAAATTTGTTTAATTGGACTGTTAACAAACCAAGATAAAATATAAGCAAAATACTTTAAAGGAGATAAACACACATCCATCCAAGTATTGGCTACAATTTTATCATTTGCGCTGATTAATGCTGTGTTGATGGTATTTCCATCAAATTCCAATTGCGTTAATAAGTCTTCAACTTTTTGAGCATTTACGTTACTAGAAGCAACTCCTTTTAGCAAACCAATTGTATCGCCTATCAATTGCCCAAAACCTGTATCAACATTGTTTGATGGGGTAAAAAAACGAGAAGCAGAATTGTATAATCTATCTGTTATAGCTAACTTTTTACTCTCCGATTTACGAATAGCAGCATATATTTTCCCTACTTGAATTTGCTTTTTATTCGCATTTATCCAAGCAAAGCTTGCACTCATATTAAACAACTGAATACCATCGCAAACAATAGTATTTGCGCCTTCTGCCAATTGCAAAGCATTATATATATAGTTGCTTGTTTGCTTTACAAACTTTAGTTTTCCTTTATTAATTAATTCTTGGTTCTTATCTACAATCGTGTTTTCATCTATCTCATTGCAAACTATAATTACTTCACAATCTGTTTTTGACTTTGAAACAGTTTGCAATATTTGATTACAATGTACAACGTTTTTTGATTGACAAATCAAAATAAGGCTAATGCGGGAATCGACCATTTTTTTATCTAACATACAAGAAAAACTATTCTGTTAACTTATTTCTTTTTTAATACTGCAATAAAGTGTAAGTCCCTTCCGAAAATTAAGTTAAAAGGAAAAGGGTAAATTGGAACATTATTGTTAAGGCTTACTATTTCAAAACCCAATTCATTAAAAGTGGCTTTCCAAAAATCGAGATTTTTAAAATTATAAATTACTTTCACTCCATGTGGAGCATTTCCAACCCAATCCATAAACTTAAGGATACCAAAATCTATCGCATTATTATAATGATGATCTTTTAAAACAATATATTTACCACTAACCCTAGCAGCCTCTGCAAGCAGTTCTTTTATATTGTTTGTATGATGCAATACATCAACAAACATAGTAGCGTCAAACTCATTATTACTATGTGGGATTGTTTTCCCATCAAACATTTTGAATGGAATAGCACAACTTTCACGTGCAAAAACATCTATCCCATTAATAGTAATGTTCTTTTTATTATCTAAAATCATTTTAGATATGGTTCCGTCTCCGCATCCAATATCTAAAATACTAATATCATTGGGTAATTGCTGAGCAATTTGTGTTGCTAATACATTTATTCTTCGAAGAAAAACATATTTATGGTGTAAATCTTTTAGTAATCCTAACATTTATTTATTCTTTATTTCTTATTTACATTTAAAACACTGATAAAAAAACTTGAAAGCATAGTTTGCAAACCTAATATAATGGCCACAACACTTGGAATTACTATGCGTAAAATACTTGGATAATCTAATCTTCCAAAATGGACTTCAGTCCATAAAGTAAGGGAGTAAATAGTTCCAGCTAAGCCAGCAAACAAAACTATTAAACCACCAATCAATCCCTTCTCAAGATTGATAATTTCTAACCACTTCATTAATTTATCATTACTAGGAAGAAACCCAGCTTGAATGGCATAGGCTCTGGTAAATATTCCGAAAATAAATGCCTGAAAGCCAACTATTACAAATGCCCCAGCATAAAGTAAGGTATTGGTATCCAACTGAATAGTTCCAAATATATTCAATGGTTTTTGAATAATTAACAAGCTAAGAATAAAGCCAAAAAGCATTAAAAAAATACCTGGTATTAAAAAAAGCCAACGTGGAGAATAAATAAGTAAAAACCGCAAATGCCGCCATCCATCTCTCCAAGTGCGCAAATGTGGTGGTCTTGAACGACCATCTGGCGACAAAGTTGTAGGAACTTCTGTTATATTTAATTTAAAAATAGTAGCTTTTACCACCATTTCACTTGCAAACTCCATTCCTGTGGTTTGTAAATTCAAAACGCTTACTAAATCTTGCCTAAATCCCCTTAACCCGCAATGAAAATCGCCAGCTTTACTTCCAAAAAATAATCGTCCAATAAACGATAAAACAGGGTTACCCAAATAACGATGTAGAAATGGCATGGCTCCTTTGGCAACTCCTCCTTTAAAACGATTGCCCATTACCAAATCGTAGCCATTTCTCAATTCTTGCACAAATAATGTTAAGTTCCCAAAGTCATAGCTATCATCGCTATCACCCATAATGACATATTTACCATTACTTCCTTCTATTGCTCCCATTAAAGCACTTCCGTAACCTTTGGTTGCAACATTAACTACTCTTGCTCCTAATGATAAAGCAATTTCCTGACTGCCGTCAGTACTTCCATTATCACCAATCACAACTTCACCTATAACATTATTGGTTTTAAGCCAGTTATTCGCCTTTGTTATACAGATAGCTAAAGTTTCAGCTTCATTTAAACAAGGCATTACAATACTCAATTCTATTTCTCTATTTTCAGTCACTGAATTTTAAAGGGTATTTTTTTTATTATTTATTCCGCCCCCTCTTCGCCCAAAGAGTCAGTGCCAATTTGAGCTTTTATTGCAGCTTCTAAGGAATCCATAGCCTGCTGTTCATTATTTACCAAGCTATCAACAGCTTTCTCTTCTTGTTGGTTTAATGGCGCATCATTTGAACAGGAAACAATTACACCTAACAATGCCAACACAACTAATACTTTTCTCATAATATTTATATAAAAAAACAAATTAAACACTTTTAAAGCGTAATAGAAAATGGTAACATAAATTGTACTTCAATATTTACTCTGATTAAGTGGGCTAGAAATGCCTTCATATCAACAAAATTTCCCTAACTCAAAACAACCATTGCATAACTTACTATTTAATAGGTTCTTTTAGCTTATTCTCTTTGTTATTTTTAAAGAAAGAAAATGCCAACACCCCTAGTAAACCAATATATAAAGTAATTGAGGATGCTAAAGCTATTGTTTCACCTTTTTTAACCACCTTAGGCTCAAATTTAAACTCCACTGTATGTTTTCCTTTTGGTAAAACCATTGTTCTAAGCACATAATTTGATCTAAAATGAGGAGTTAATACCCCATCAACATAAGCGTCCCATCCCTTATCATAAAAAATTTCGCTAAATACCGCTAACTGATCCGTATTAGCTGCACTTTCATATACCAATTTATTAGGAGCATAACTGATTAATTTGACTGTAGCAGTACTATCATAATTCATTTTGAAAGCCGTTAACTCATTTTCATAACGTTTATCAATAATAGCAGTTTCTTTAGATTTAAATCCTGTTAGTGCTTTTATTTCTTCATCAGCATTAGCTACCATTTTATAATCTCTTACAAACCATGCATTTCCATTGGCATTTGGATTCTGTTGAGCAAATTTCTGACCAGTGGAATCACCCACAATAATGTATTTTACATTGAGCATATTGTAACACTCCATATTATTTTTACCCAACTGCCATTCTATTAACTCTTGAAATCTGCGCATTTTAGCACCATGGTATCCGCCTATTGTTTTATGGTAGTAAGAAGTAATTGCGTCTTTGTCAAAGTCGGTTGTATTATTATAAACCCTGAAATTGGGGTCTTTATCCTGTAAAATAGCTTCGTCCGCAGCACTCTTTTCAAAGAGAACCTCTGCCTTTTTCTTTTCAAAATCACGGTCATTTAAGTATCGTTTATCTACTTGCCATAAATCGCCAAGTACTAAAAGTCCCATAACAGAGATAAATACCAACTCCTTGATTTTCTTATTATAAAAAAACCAAATTAAACCACAGGCTGCTGCAATTAAAGCAAATGAACGAAAAGCATCCATTCTTAATAAATTTTCTCTATCAATTATCAACGCCTCTACCAAGCTTTTATCCATTCTCTCATCGCCTAAACCAGAAAAGCTTGCAAAAATGCCTGGAACTAAAGCCAACAACAAACAAATACCAGCAGTAATGCCCCCGCCATACTTTAAGCCCCGCAGCAAATCTTTTTTGCTTATTTTTCCTTTTACCAACTCACTTAATGCTAATAATGCCATTAGGGGGAACAATGCCTGTGTAATACATAAAATAAATGTTACAGAGCGAAACTTGTTATACAATGGAAAATAATCAAAAAAGACATTTGTCAATGGCATAAAATTTTTACCCATTGATAGCAAAATAGCCAGAATAGAAGCTGCTAAAATCCACCATCTACTGCTTGATTTTAACACAATTAATCCAAACACAAATAGAAAGCAAATTATTGCCCCATAATAAATAGGACCAGCCGTAAAAGGTTGATCGCCCCAATAAACTGGCAATTGTTTCACTACTTCCTTAGCATTTGGATAACCTGCTTTTTGAAACAACTTATATGTTTCACTCTTAGTACTTAACTCACCTGAGCTTGAGCCTCCATAGAAGTCAGGGATTAACAATGTCATTGGCTCCATTACTCCATTGCTCCAAGCTAAAGCATAATCTTTATCTAGCCCAGTACTACCATTTTCAGCCCTTTGCTTTCCATCGGCAGCAATGGTTAATTCACTCGGTGCTCGCAAACTATATTTACCATATTCTTCCGTGGCCAATAAGCCAGTAATATTAGTACCTACAGCTACTAGCGCTGAAAGGGCAAGAAATACACCACTAATTATTAAGTCTTTAAGCTTATTTTGCTTAATGGCATCAAACAATTCAACCACTATCCAAGCCAAAATAATAAAAATCAAATAATAGGTAATCTGTAAGTGGTTGGCTGCCAACTGTAACGACAATGCTATACCTGTTAGTAAAACTCCCATTATCCTGTTTTTATGCAAAGTCATTTGAATACCAGCTATAACCAAAGGAATAAAAGCAATTGCATTGCCCTTTGTAATATGCCCCGCATCAATATTTATAAAATTAAAACTGCTAAAAGCAAAAGCCAATGCCCCTATAATAGCCAACCAGGCATTTACATCAAACACCAACAGCATAACATAGAAACAAATAAATAATAAAAAAACAGTATCAGTTGGATGCTTAAATACCTGTTGAAAGGTAAAATAAATGGTATTTGTCCAGTTTCCAGTGTAAGAAGCTCCAATTAAGTAATTGGGCATTCCACCAAAAATGCTGTTGGTCCAATACGTTCTTTCACCAGTAGTAGTTTCAAATTTACTGGTTTCTTCATAAGTAGCTCTCCATTGGCTCACATCATATTGTTTAAGTACTTTACCGCCAAAAAAGGGTTGAAAGTAAATAAACATGCAAAGTAAAATTACTCCAATAGCCACAAAATGAGGTAGGGCTTTCTTCATCCAGTTATTATTCATTAGTATTTAAAATTTGGTCGAATATACAAGTAGGCATCATATTTTTATGTAAAAATGCCTTTTGAGATAAAAAATAATGAATCAATCCTAATTGACTATTCATTTTTAATATTCAAATTATAGAACTTATGGAAATAAAACTGCCAATAATTAACTAATTTACAAACAATTAGTCAATAGCAAAACGGGTATAATAGCCTGTTCCATTGTAAACACGTTTACGGGGATGTACTTTACAAGCATCACTGCAAGCTCCTTCCATTTCTTCAGCACAACTCTCACACATATTAAACTGGTCGTTGCATTCTACATTGGCACAATTTAAATTACGTGGTGCAGGACCACCACATTTCTTGCAGGTTGATACAATAGTTGGGTTTACTTCATTTACTGATACATTTACCCTTCCATCAAAAACATACAATACACCATCAAAATCCTTACCCCCAGTTTCTTTAGCATAACCTATTATGCCATTATGTAATTGATAAACATCTTTAAAACCTTCCTTTAAAAGTAAAGCGGATGCTTTTTCGCATTTTATTCCACCAGTGCAACAAGTAATTATCTTTTTGTCCTTGTACTTTTCAAGTTCCACTATTTTCTCAGGAAACTCTCTAAAATTCTCTATATCAAGCGTTATGGCATTTTTAAACTTACCTAGGCGGGTTTCGTAATTACTTCTAACATCTAAAATTACAACATCTTCTTGGTCTTTTAGCGCTAGGAAATCTTTTCCATTTAAGTGTTTACCTGTTTCCTTTGTTGGATCAATCACTTCTGGGTTGCGCAAACCACTATGCACAATTTCAGTTTTATACCTCACATGCATCCGTTGAAAAGCATGTTCAGTTACTTCATCTATTTTAAATTCGGTGCTTCCAAAACGACTATCAGCCTTTAAATGAGCCATATATTGTTCGCAAGCATCACGAGTACCACTTACAGTACCATTAATACCCTCATGAGCAATATAAATCCGGCCACGTAATTTTATACTTTTACAGTAAGCAAGATGTTGAGGTGCAAAAGTTTCTGCATCTTCAATTCTAGTATAATTGTAATATGCAAGAACGAGGTAATTCAATGAATTTGTCATATTCAGGTGCAAATATAATTTATTTTTATTTTGTAGGCATATTTCTAAAACAGTTTATAGTTTTAAAATAAATCAAGTCAATTTCTTAAAAGTGTTAGATTAGTTACTTAACTGTTTATAAAATAGACCACTTTTCCAAATTATAGACTGTAAAAGCAAGCTAATCAAATATACATTTCATTTACAACAATTTACAGCTTTGGCATTTTTATTGATACCTAACCATAAAACAAACTAACAACATACCCATTTAAAACAAGAAGCTTGCCTAAACTTTTGGGCAAGCTTCGTCAATTTAGGGCTATTCGCAGCGCAATAACCTAGCTATTTTGTCTCGCTAAACAAACTACTTTGTTTTTCAAAATCATACAAGGTAGTTCTACGCAATCGGTAATAACTTATCCAATATTCCTTTAAAGTTTGGTAATAGTTATTCCTAGCCAAATCCTTTTCAGTTTGCGCTATATTTAAATTGGTATTGTCTATCTTACCAATAAAATAACGGTTTTTTGCCACTTCATATCTTTTTTGTGCTATCGTATCAGCCTTAGCACTTATGGCTACACGCTGTTTCAATTGTTTGTACTGCATTACCTGAAAAACCACTTCTTGCTCCAAATTTAAATAAGCCAATTGTAGCTCTGCATCTTTGGCTTTAAACTGGTGTTTAGCAGCTTTATAATCATTGCGAAAACGCCCCCAATTCATCAATGGAACATTCAGTCCCAAACTAATCCGCTGTTGATCCAAAGGATTTTTATAACTCCCTTCCACCGTATTGGCAGTATTGCTTAAACCATAAGTAGCATTTAATTCTGCATTGGGCAATTGATTCAATCGCGCGCGTTTTAAATTGGCTTCAATTTGCTTTTGTTCAATATTTATTTGCAAAAAATCACTTCTGCTTTTTATGGCATTAGCTACTGCTTTCTCAATATCTGGCTCAAAAAAAGGTAAATTCGTTTCTGGTCTCAATTCAATTACTGTTTGTTTAGATAAACCCAAAATAATCTTCAATTGGTTCATATTATTATTGTAATTTAAAGTAGCTTGGTCAAAACTATTCTGTGCATTCATCAAACGCAACTCCGTTTGCAATAAGTCATCCTCCCCTATTTTTCCTAAATTATACCTTCCCTTAGCCAAGCGCAACAAAGTATCATTCACTGCCAAGTTAAAACTTGCCAAATTATACTCTGCTTCCGCATTTACCGCATCAAAATACGTTTGTGTTATTTGCATAGAAAGCTCCTCTGTGCGTTCCGCATATTGCCTAGAATTTTGTTTAAACCGCAATTTTGCCAATTGCCACTGAAACTTTAATTCATTAAAACGCAATAACGGCTGAGAAATACCTACCAACAAAGGCGATGCTTGCCAATTGGTATAACCGCCAGAACTCAATAAATCAAACCTATTCAAGGCAGATGAAACAAACACTGTTCCGCCCGTTGCCAGTATATTTTGTTGCAAAGTTAAGTTTGCATTCGATTGCGCTTGCGTACGTTCTATAAATTTTATAGTCCCATCTGGTTGAGGCACTGTGCCAATAGACCTATCCAAACCAGGTGCGTTTATATTGGCGTTAATAGATGGCAATTGACTGGTAAAAGCCGATTTATAATTAAACTGTGCCGCATAAAACACATTTAAATTGATACTTGCTTGCAAACTTTTGTCTTTAGCCATTTGCACCGCTTCCAAAAGCCCAATTTTTACTTGCGCCTGTAAATTACAAACACCTATCAAAACATAAAAAATACTTAATTTAAACTTATTCATTCTTTTTTTCATTTGGGCACATCCATTTTGCCAAAAACAAAATGGTCAGGCTATCACTACTAGTCCCCAGCTTTGTGCAGCGCAGCATTCCCTTGCACTACAAAGCTTGCGGGCTATTCGTTCTATCCTTTGTGCAAGCACTTTAATTACACATTAAATTATTCAATAATAACAGTATTTATCGAAAAAAATAATCCTTTCATCAAAAAAGCATTGTGCTATATAACATACAAAACACATTTTTCTGTTTACTAAAAAATAAATACTTCCCCTTTTCGTTACTTAGCTTTGCTTAACTATATTTTTATGGAACAAACCTATTACGTACATAAGCAAACCAACAGACATAACTGGATTGGCCTTGCTGGTACCACCATATTTCACGCCATTATACTGCTAAGCCTTTACTTTTTTATATTGATACCACCCAACCCACCTTGGGAAGAAATGGGTGGCAGTACCATAAGTATAGGAGAAGAAAACATGGGTGGGCCAAGTGAAATACCTGTTGAAAACCCACAACCCAACGAAACCTACACCCCCATAGAAGCCCAGCCAGACCAACCAGAGTTAAGTCAA
>JANMIV010000419.1:0-3655 GCA_031375995.1 Bacteroidota bacterium | reverse complement strand
GTTTGCTGTTTTTTAAAATTACGCGCACTTGCATACTCTGTTTTAAACCATTCATTTTTATTGGTATTGTGAGTGGCAGTAGCATTCGTATTGTTTTGCGCATACGGTGTTGGCGTATGTTTTTGTATATTTAAATCAGTTTGCAGAAACTGGTTATCATCATAAGTTTTATCAAGCAAGGGGGTATTGTAATTTTCGCCCAATACTTTTCTTGTAACAGCTCTTAAAATCTGGTAAATATTGCGCTCATCTTCAAACTTTATTTCTGTTTTGGTAGGATGTATGTTTACATCAATTTTTGAGGGATCAATTTCAATGTATAAGCAGTAGAATGGGTATTGGTCTTTGGCAATAATATTTTCAAAACCGTTTACAATAGCATGGTTTAAATAAGCATCTTTGATATATCGGTTGTTAACAAAAATAAATTGTTCTCCTTTTGTTTTTTTAGCAATGTGTGGTTTGCCAATAAAGCCACTTACATTTATTATGCTTGTTTGTTCTTCAAATGGGAGCAGATCTGCTGTTTTTTTATCATTGAAAAAATCGATTAATCGTTTGGCTAAATCAGCAGATTTTAATTGATGAATGGGCTCATCATTGTGAAACAAGTCAAAAGCAATGTGTGGATTTGCCAGGGCTGCTCGTGTAAACTCGTCAATAATATGCCTATACTCTACAGGGTTTGATTTTAAAAAATTCCTACGGGCAGGAATATTAAAAAAAAGATTTTTAACCGCAATACTAGTTCCAACAGTTTGCGCTATTGGCTCCTGACTTACTATTTTACTGCCCTCAATCTGTATATAAGTGCCGATAACAGTATCGGCACGTTTGGTTTTTAACTCTACCTTGGAAACCGAAGCAATAGAAGCCAAAGCCTCACCTCTAAAGCCCATTGTTTTTATTTTGAACACATCCTCTATAGTGCTTATTTTGGAGGTAGCGTGCCTTTCCCAACACATTCTTGCATCACTTTCACTCATGCCTTTGCCGTTGTCAACTACTTGCACCAACGCCTTACCTGCGTCCTTTACAATAAGTTGAATAGAGGTGGCTCCCGCATCTATGCTGTTGTCCAATAGCTCTTTTACAATGCTTGCAGGGCGTTGTATTACCTCACCAGCCGCTATTTGGTTAGCAATATGTTCAGGTAAAACCTTTATAATATCTAGCATATCTATAATTACAAAAAACCGATAAAATAAGCAGAATAGGAAATAAAGTTTATTTATTGCTCTTACTCCAGCGGCTTTTAAGCTATTAAATGAATAGCCAAAGACTTTTTTTAAGAGTAAAATGATACTTTATTATATTTGAAACAGAATAAATGAAGTATTTAATAGTAGGACTAGGTAATATAGGAAGTGATTATGCAGGAACAAGGCATAATATAGGCTTTGATATAGCGGATGCCTTGGTGCAAAAGTACCAAGCAAGTTTTGAGGTAAATAAACATGCTGAATATGCTCAAATAAATGCAAGAGGCAGGCAATTGCATGTAATAAAACCAACCACTTATATGAATTTAAGTGGTAAAGCTGTCCGTTTTTGGATGCAAGAGTTAAAAATAGCAACGGAAAATATTTTTGTTTTAGTAGATGATTTAGCTATTGATTTTGGCAAATTTCGTATTCGTGGAAACGGAAGCGATGCGGGACATAATGGATTAAAGAACATAACAGAAGTACTAAACACCCAAAATTATGCCCGTTTACGTTTTGGCATAGGAAATAATTTTCCTAAAGGCAGGCAAGTAGATTATGTGCTGGGAAAATGGAGCCATGAGGAGGCAAAAGAAATGCCTTTTTTGATTACTAAAGCGATGGATGCAACAGAATCGTTTGCTTTTAGAGGAATAGCACAAACCATGAACGAATTTAATAAATAATGCGCCTTTTTATTCAAGGAGTTCCTTTTACCGTTGAATCCGAGAAAGATTTAGAAATGTTGGATGTTTCTTTGCTAAACAGCAATGAAAAGAAGGCATACACATTTTTAAAAAACTGGTTTAAAAACGAGATTTTTACTTTTAATAGTTCGGGTAGTACAGGAGTACCCAAACCATTTCAATTTACCAAAGAAGAAATGCAGTGGTCTGCTAACCAAACCATTACTTACCTAAAACTAGAGAAAACGCCCCAACATTTTTATATCTGTTTAGATATAAATGTAGTTGCAGGTGCCATGCTTTTAGCCAGAAGTATTGTGTTACAAGCAGATGTAAGTATAGTTGTTCCGAGTGCTAATCCTTTTGAGAGTGTTTTAAAGAACCACCCTTATACCTTTACTTCGTTGGTTCCTTTGCAATTGCAACAAACATTGCAAACAGACAAAGGAAAAGAGGTCTTGAATCGGTTTGCACACATTTTAGTAGGCGGAGCTCCAATAGCAGAAATAGTAGTCCAAAAAGCAGCCCAACTAAAAGCCCAAGTTTGGGCCACTTATGGAATGACAGAAACTCTGAGCCATATAGCTTTGCGTAATTTAAGAAACGAGCAAGAGTTTAAGCTTTTACCGGGCAATCAAATTACATATACCGAAAACCAAACCATACAAATAAAAAACCAATTAACGCAAAACCAATGGCTTAAAACCAATGATTTGGTAGAGATTAGTGAAACAGGCTTTGTGGTATTGGGCAGGTTGGATTTTGTAGTAAATACTGGAGGCTATAAGGTAAATGTGTTAAAGGTAGAAGAATATATGGAGGCTTTTCTTGCAAGTAAGCAGTTAGAGACCAATAATTTTTTTGTTGGAAGTATTCCTGATGACGCATTGGGAGAAAAGCTTGTATTGTTTTTGGAAGAGAAAAAGGTTGAAAAAGTTACACTAGAAGAGCTGAAACAATACCTAAGTACGAGGCTAAAAAAGTATGAAATACCCAAACGAATAATAACAGTGAGTACCTTTTATTACACTACAAGTCAGAAACTTGATAGGCTTAGAACAAAAACAAGCGCGTTGGCCTAATAGAGTTATTGGTTTTGCTATTTGAACATTTTGCAAAAAGACCTTAACAAATTATATACACTGCCATTTAAACAGAAATAAATACATACAAAACATTAAATAAGCAGATGGTTTTAAATAAATTATATTTGCATCGCTCATGAAGAAAAACAATTGTTTGCTTATTGCTAGTATTTTTTGTCTTTTAATATTGACAAAAACATGCTTAGCAGAAATAGGCGATACTTCAGCAGTAAAGCCACCTAATAAAGCAAGGCTAGGTCTTATATTGGGCGCAACAGGTTTAACACTAGGGGCATCTTATATATATGTTCAAACTGCCTGGTGGAGTGGTGAAAAACAATCTTTTCGTTTTGATGATGGAGCAGATTATCTATACGCAAAAAATGTAGATAAATGTGCCCATTTTATGGGGGGGCTAATTACGGCTGAATTAATGCATGATGCGCTAAAATGGGCTGGTGTAAAAGAAAACAAAGCCTTTCTTTATTCTTTTTTATTGGGCACTACTATGCACACTTTTATTGAGTTAAAAGATGGCTTTGCTAAAACATATGGTTTCAGTTTAGGAGACTTAGGAGCAGGCACAATAGGAAGTGCCATACCCTATTTAAAATATAAGTTTCCTAAATTGAATGCGCTTAATTTTAAATTTAGTTATTACCAGCACGACCGATTTTAC
>JANMIV010000409.1:0-2064 GCA_031375995.1 Bacteroidota bacterium | reverse complement strand
TGAATGTAGAAGCAGGTAGTTTTAGCTTAAAATTATCAAACAAGTAAATTTTTTAGACAAAAAAGGACATATATATAATATATGTATATAGGTAAGTAAAAACAGTAAAATGAATAGATTACTTTTGACCTAAACAAAACATGGTAAAAAAAACAGCACTCATTATATTAACAACCTTATTATCAGCTATTATATATGCTCAGTCATCTATTGTAGATAATTCGATTTTTTTGGCTTCAATAGATTCAAATACTATTAAGCTTAATAATAAATTGTATCCTACCGTTTGGAAGGGCGATTTAAACATATATGGTTTTGATGAGAACGAGGTTCCAATTTACTCTAATGAAGATATTAAGGGGAGAATAGCCCTTATTGAATCAGAGATACCACTTGATTATAATGAATATGTTCGTCCATATATAGATTTATATACAGTTAGAAAGCGCTTATTATTATCAAAAGTATTAACCTTATCAAAATTATATTTCCCAGTAATTGAAGAAATATTCGATAGAGAAGGTATTCCTTTAGAAATGAGGTACTTGGCTGTTATTGAGTCGGCTTTAAACCATGCTGCCACCAGTCCAGTAGGTGCTGCAGGTATGTGGCAGTTTATGGCCCCAACAGGTAAAATGTATGGTTTAAAAACAACCAATACTTTAGATGAAAGACGCGATTTCATTAAGTCAACCGAAGCTTCAGTAAAATACTTTAAAAATTCATATAGAGTTTATCAAGATTGGCTATTGGTAATTGCAAGTTATAATTGTGGTATTGGCAATGTAAATAAGGCCATAAAAAGAAGTGGTGGCAAGCGCAATTTTTGGGATATAATGCCTTATTTACCTAAGGAAACAAGAGGTTATGTACCCGCATTTATTGCTGCTACTTATGCAATGAATTATGCTTCGGAGCATAATATTTACCCAGCTGATTTAGATTTAAACTACCATACCGATACTGTTTTGGTAGATAATAGATATTCATTAGAGCAACTGTCTTTGGCTTTAGATATGCCATTGGAACAAATAAAGCAATTAAATCCATCCCTTAGAAAAGGATATATACCTTTTACAGGTGATAAAATTGCCTTAACATTACCTTATAACAAAGTAATTAAGTTTACAACTATCAACAATTTTAATAATTTAAATTTAGTGGATGAGCAACTCATTGCGCTAGTAAATAAACAAGATAATAATGCCCGTGGTAAGAGCAAACAGGATAAAATTTACCATAAAGTTAAAACGGGTGACTTACTTGCTTCTCTTGCTAATCAATATGATGTAACTGTGAAGCAAATAAAAAAGTGGAATAGGATAAAAGGGACAAAATTAAAAAAAGGGCAGCGACTTACTATTTATTCTGATAAGGCTTAGTTTTCACTAAGCTTTTTTTATGCACCAAATTTGTTGTAAAGTTCAATAAATTGTTGATAGTACTATGTTTTATTTAAATAGTTTTGAAAAAAATAAGCCATTTAGAGAAATATAGGTTTGATGGACGATTTAAACGATAACATAGAAGAAAATAAAGATTTACCTGTAAAAAACGAGTACCACGTAACTGCAGTCAATGGTTTGTACCAAGATTGGTTTTTAGACTATGCAAGTTATGTAATTCTTGAGCGTGCAGTACCAGCAATTGAGGATGGGTTAAAACCTGTTCAACGAAGAATATTGCATAGCATGAAGGAAATGGACGATGGCCGCTTTAATAAAGTAGCCAACGTAATAGGCCAAACAATGCAATACCACCCTCATGGCGATGCTGCCATTGGTGATGCTTTAGTAAATTTAGGTCAAAAGGATTTAATGATGGATTGCCAAGGTAATTGGGGCGACATTAGAACCGGAGATTCAGCTGCAGCAGCACGTTACATTGAAGCCAGATTGTCAAAATTTGCTTTAGAAGTAGCATTTAACGGGCAAACCACCGCTTGGCAAAGCAGTTATGATGGGCGTAAAAAAGAGCCCGTTACCTTCTACTCCTTGCGCCAAAAGCAAAGGGAATTTCATTGGCAAGGTAACGGGCTCTTTTTTACGCCCATCATAACTGCTT
>JANMIV010000400.1:0-3981 GCA_031375995.1 Bacteroidota bacterium | reverse complement strand
GAATGGTTTTAGGGTCAATTACTTTTATATTGTTACCATAATTTTGGTGGTATCGTAACTCTAACAATACATTCTTTGTTACTGCTATTTTCAATCCTCCACCAATACCATATATTAAACTTACATCGCCTTCTAAGTTTTTGCTATTGGTTTGTTTAGCTCCTGCAGCATCTAAATAGTTAATATTTTGTCGTGTGTAAAAAAAACGCCAACCCCCATAAGCGGTAACAAATGGTTTAATAGGCCAATCTCTTCCTAGTTCTAAATCTAAGTAAGGGTACCAACCATAGGCATTGCTATTAATAGCCATATCAACATTGTTTGCTAAAAACGACCTATCGCCTCCTAAATACAAGTAATCAAAGCCAAGTCCTGCATACAAATTAAACGGTATCTCCACTTTTGTCAATACATTTCCACCTAATTTAAATGCAAATCCATAGCCAATTCCAAGTGTTTGAGTAGCAGCCTTGGGTGCAAACGACATACAAAGTGCCGCTCCAAATTGAACACTATGCTTAGCGTTTGAATAATTAATATCATCACTAGTCCTAGCCGTATCATTATCAATAGAATCTGTGGGCGCATTTTGCCCACTAGGTAGTTTTTTTATTTTACCAGCATTGGTATTGGGATTGCGCTGTGCAAAGGAATTAAAAGCACTTAATAGCAGTATAAGTAGGATAATTTGTTTCATTGCTGCATCTTTTCTAAAACTATGCCAGATTATTTTGTTAATCCGCTTTATCGTATGCTTTTATAATATCCTTTACCAATTTATGCCTTACTACATCTTCATAAGTTAAGTATTGGGTGTGGATACTTTTCACTTTTTCCAATATTTTTAAGGCTTTCAGTAAACCAGACTGCTGTTTTTTAGGCAAATCTATTTGTGTTAAATCACCTGTAATAATAAACTTGGCATGTGGTCCCATTCGGGTCAGAAACATTTTAAGTTGTAAATCGGTAGCATTTTGAGCTTCGTCTAAAATTACATAAGCATTATCAAGCGTTCTTCCCCTCATAAAGGCCATGGGAGCAATTTCTATTACTCTATTTTCAATGTGTTGCTTCAGCTTTTCTGGCGGAATCATATCGTCTAAAGCATCATACAAGGGACGCAAGTAAGGGTCTATTTTTTCTTTTAAATCACCTGGTAAAAAACCAAGACTTTCTCCTGCTTCTACTGCAGGTCGAGCCAATATAATGCGCTTAATTTCTTTGTTTTTCAGTGCTTTTACCGCCAATGCCACCGCAGTATATGTTTTGCCTGTTCCAGCAGGACCAATGGCAAAAAGAATATCATTTTTATCAATCAAATCAAGCATAGCCCTTTGGTTAGGCGTTTTAGCTCTAATTACTTTGCCATTATTGCCATGTAAAATTACATCGCTGTTATTTATTTCTTTGTCTTTTGCCTCTTCTTTTGAAGTTTCCGTACCCATATCACCAGAAAGCAGTGCCTTGAATTGTGCATCGCTAATACTGCCTTTTTTGATGATAATTTGCTCTAATTGAAACAGTTTTTCCTCAAAAAGGTCTATTCCTAAGTCGTCACCACTCAATATTAACTGGTTGCCACGACTTACAATTTTTAATTTTGGAAAATGTGCCTGAAGTATCTTTAAGTTTCTATTATTATTGCCTAAAAGTTCGGTAGGGTCTAAATTTTCAATAAGTATTTCTTTGTTGTTCAAATTTAATGCTGCTTAATTATATTTTTGCACGAATTTATTAAAATACTTAAGCCATACAAGTGAATTATATAAGCCTTATATCAGATTACGGAAATGCAAGTCATTATGCAGCCTCCATTAAAGGAAGTTTATATAAGTCAATTAGCCATGCACAGGTTATTGATATTAGCCATACCATTACACCTTTTGATAAATTGCAAGCAGCTTTTATTTTAAAAAATACCTATAAAAACTTTCCAAATGGTAGCATACACCTTATTTGTATTGATTTAAACTTCCAGTTGTACAAGCAAATGATAGTGGTGGAGCATGATAATCATTTTTTTATAACGGCCGATAACGGTATTATAAACCTCATGTTTGATGAATTGCCCAAAGAAGTGTGGGTATTGAACCGCGATTTGGTATTGAAAGCGGGTGCTTTTATTGAAAATGGATTGTTTACCCAAGTAGCAAGCATGTTGTGCCATCAAAAACCAATGGAAAGCATTGCACAAAAGGGAGTTATAAAAAACAATAGCCATGCCCAAGCCATAGAAATAAACGATTCCGTAATTAGAGCGAAGGTTGTTTTTATTGATGGTTTCTACAATGTATTTGTCAATATAAACAAGGAAATGTTTGAATATGTAAGGAAAAACAGGACATTTAAAATATTTTATTACGGTAAGGAATACATTGATAAAATTGTAAACGATTATAGCGAAGCAAAACCTGGGGAAGATTTGGCTTTATTCAATGCCAATAATTACTTGGAAATAGCCATGAATAGGGGACAAGCCAGTCAATTATTGGGCATAAAAATAGGCCATACCATTATTATTGAATTTTTCGACAAATAACCATGATTACACGGATAGTACGCTTGAGTTTTGAACCCACTCAACTAGCTGCATTTTATGAGGTTTTTGAAGCCAGTAAATTACAAATTGCGGCTTTTGAAGGCTGCAATGGCTTGCAATTGATGGAGGATGCCAATGAAAAGAATGTATTATATACTTTAAGTTATTGGGAAAGTGAAGCACACTTGAATAAATACCGCTTTTCGGACCTTTTTAAAAGCACTTGGGCACAAACCAAAATACTGTTTAATAATAAACCTCAGGCTTTTAGTTTAGAATTATTGCAAAAGGTAAAATAATATTTGCGTATAGCGTAAAAAATTTTACATTTGCAGCCCTTAATGGCAAGGCAGCTCAGATGATTACAGAACGGGATTCATATCCGTTAGCTAACGGACGGCAGTTTTGAATGATATCAAATAATGGCGGGGTGGCTCAGATGGTTAGAGCACAGGATTCTTATCCGTTAGCTAACGGACGGCAGTTCTGAATGATATTAAATAATGGCGGGGTAGCTCAGATGGTTAGAGCACAGGATTCCTATCCGTTAGCTAACGGACGGCAGTTCTGGATGAAATTAAATATAATGGCGGGGTAGCTCAGATGGTTAGAGCACAGGATTCATAACCCTGAGGTCGGCAGTTCGATTCTGCTCCCCGCTACAGATTCATTCGCTTCGTGTGGATGATTTTTTCCCTTGTTACTTTAGAAGTAGCAAGGGTTTTTTGTTTAAACAATTTATTGATTTTAGCTTACAATACTTGGAAAGCACAGGATTCGGTAGTTCAATTCTGCTCCCCGCTACACTTTAAACAATTACTTTTTAACTATACCAATGAGTTTGTGTGTAAAGTATTTTAGTTTTTCAAATACTTTTCTAAACTCTACAATTAACAACAAAGTTCCAGCTACTACTCCATATATAATGGGCAGATATGAATTAAAGGCACTGGGTCTTGCGGCCATCAAAGGTAAATTGCATACAAATAGAAAAACAAATACCATTTTGTAAGGGGTGCTTTTTAAATATTTCATACGCAGAATTAATTAGGTAATTCAAATATATCAAAACAAGCAAGTATTGCTACTTTTTAATGCATTATAATTGAGGTCGCCTCATTCTTTATCTGTCTTCAAACTGTTATGTGAGGCTTTTTTGTTTTATTGCATCACTATAATTAATGGTATGCTCGAAATAAGACCAAGTTGCGAAAATTGTGGTAAAAAACTACCTAATGAAAGCAGCGATGCCATGATTTGTACTTTTGAATGTACCTTTTGTATAGATTGTGTGGAGCAGCTATTGCATCATGTTTGTCCTAATTGCGGTGGGGGCTTTGAAAAGCGTCCTACCCGCCCAGCACAGTTTTTACTTAAATACCCCGCAAGTGAAAAAATAGTCTTTAAACCAGTTGATTTAGTGGTCTTTAATCAGTTATTGC
>JANMIV010000383.1:0-1974 GCA_031375995.1 Bacteroidota bacterium | reverse complement strand
TCAACAGATAATTGTTCAATTGCAAGCTATAGCTTAAGCAAAACATCATTTAATTGTAGCAATGTTGGTGACAACACGGTTACCTTAACCGTTACTGATGTAAATGGAAATAGTGCTACGGCTGATGCTACAGTTACTGTTCAAGATAATATTGCTCCTACTGTTACTACACAAAATGTAACCGTTCAGTTAAGTGCAAGTGGTTCTGCTAGTGTTACTGCTGCTCAAATAAACAATGGCTCAACTGATAATTGTACCATTGCTAGTTACAGCCTAAGCAAAACATCATTTAATTGCAGTAATGTTGGTGCAAACACGGTTACATTAACCGTTACTGATGTAAATGGAAATAGTGCTACGGCTGATGCTACAGTTACTGTGCAAGACAATACTGCACCAGTTATTTCATGTAAAAACGTTACAGTAACACTTAGTGGAGGTGCAGCTAGCATTACTGCCGCTCAGGTGCATAACTCTTCATCTGATGCTTGTGGTATAGCTTCTATGAGTGTGTCTCCTAATACCTTTAATTGCAGTAATATTGGAAACAATACTGTTACCTTAACTGTAACTGATGTAAATGGAAATAGTTCAACTTGCAGCGCTGTGGCGAATGTGATTGGTCTAGTACCTTCTTGCTCAATAGCAGCTACGCCAAGTGGAACAGTAATAGGTTCTACCAATACGTATGCCGTTCAAAATCAAATGTTCCTTGGTTATGGACGCCAAAGTATGAATTTATCATGCACAGCTTCTGGTGCGGGTCCATTTACCTATAGCTGGACAGGTTCTGGTTTGAGTAATACTACTATTGCCAATCCTGTATTTACACCAACTGCTGGAGGAAACTTTACACTAACTTGCAGAGTTACTAATAGCTACGGATGTCAAGTAACATGCACTATTACTATTTGTGTAATTGATGTTCGCGATTTAACTGGAGGAAGTGCTAACAATCCTAAAGTAATCATCTGCCACTTACCTCCAGGAAATCCTAATAACAGACAAACGCTTAGTGTTGGTATTAGTGCAGTTCCTGCTCACGTTGGTTTGCATGGTGGCGATAAATTGGGAAGTTGCAATGCTGTTTGTGGTTTTGCTAAAGATGGAAGTATAGGCGAGTTGTACAGCGAGGAGACAGAAAATGGAGAAGTAGAACTAATCGTTTATCCTAATCCTTCTTCTCAAACTTTTAACTTTAAATTAGAAGGTAATAGTACTGAAAGTATTTCTATACGTCTATTTGATTTAACAGGCAAATTGGTTTATGAAACACTTAACCGCCCTGCTACTGAAACAATTCAAATTGGCATGGAAATAAGTGATGGTATTTACTTAGCACAAGTAACACAAGGTTCTTTTAACCGTTCCGTTAAAATTACTAAGATAAACTAATACCGATTCTTCATTTAATAATAAAAGCCGTTTCACTCTTACTGAGTGAAACGGCTTTTTATTATATAAACAGTTTAAAATTATAATACCAAACACCAATATAATTTAGTCCAATCTACTTGTTCTTTTTCATCAATCCTTTTTCAAAAAATAGTTACAAAACCATTGCTATGCAACTATTTTTTCATTGTCTTGCTAAAAATTACTTCACTTCTTTGGCCTAAATTATATACGCATTTGTGATAACGACTTAAAGTAAACACTACAAAAGAGACCATTTTGGTCTATCACTCAACTATTATCTCAATTCCACATGATACCTAGAATTTATGTTGTTTTTTGATGGTACTTAGCCAATAGCTCTCCTTTACTGTTAATGTGAAGCTTACCATAAATTTTCTTAACATGTTTTCTGATGGTATCAATTGAAACATCAAGTCTCCCAGCTATCAATTTATAGCTCAATCCATCTATAAGCCCTTTTACCACTTCTTCTTCTCTTGGGCTTAGGTGTTCTGTTAAATTCTTAGATGGTTGAAAATAATCAACAATTTTTCTAGCTATGGAGGGGGTAATAGG
>JANMIV010000382.1:0-5140 GCA_031375995.1 Bacteroidota bacterium | reverse complement strand
ACGTGACATCCCCCTTACAAAAACGCAGCGCAAGCAACTTAATAAAAACGGACACAGTGTTGATGCTATTGAAAAGCGACGTATTGCTAGAGTGGCAAACACACAACTAAGGAGAAAAGAGATGATGAAAAGTGCTGCTGCAGAAGTAGCCATGGCAGAAGCAAGTGTTATTCCCTTGGTGTCGTTCTGAAAAGTTTTTGTGGTCCTCCAGCCTGTAGCATCACTGCCACAATACAATGGAGAAATAATAAAATTATCGCCTCCTCTGCCACTATATTCTACTTTTTTAGCATTGGCAAGAATCACATTTGTATTTACTATGTGGTAAGGTTTTGGTTTATCTGCTGGGCACATATCCGCCATTACTGCGTTATTTGCCTCTGTTGCAGCTTGCCAAATATTGTTTTTAACAGCATCTTTATTGGGCATAAATGCCTCCATTAATCTGCTACGCCACATATAGTGCGGTCCTATTACATTTAAATTTACAAAAAAACCAAATACGAACGTGATAATGATTAATCCAATAAAGTAAGGAACATTTATAAATTGAAATGTTCCGTTATACACACTCAAAAAACGGGTAGTTGCAAAAATATAGGCAAAAAGAAAAACGCCATAGAAAAGTGCAAATGCACCTACATAAATAAGTGCCTCTGATGGCGCCCCTGTGCTTTCTTCCTTTTTCCTAGCTTTTGAATATTGCCATAAACCAACAATTGACCCAAAAAGAGTAGACCCGGTGGCGGTCATATAAGACTTAATACCTGCACCTATCAACTCAACAATATATGGAAGCGTTCCAAATACCAAACAAAATAAACTTATTTTAAACATAAGTCCTATTGTTATTTGATTATGAATAAAGCCTAAGTACTTGTATTTAATGGCTCTTTCGCTTTTAATGGAGGTACTAAAAGAATAAATAAAGCCCATAATAAACATGATTAACAGAATAACTATCCCTACTACCAGCAATATACCTTTGGTTCTATCCGCAACAAAAAAAGCTGTTCCAAGAGCCCCATCAATTACTGGTAATATTCCATTGACCAATGCATAAAGTCCCCAAACCAAAATAGTCATAAAGATGGTGAAAATGCCAATATATACAGTCAAAGACATAAGCATGCTTCTAATTACCACTGCTGCCAAAGAAATCATATCTAATGCTTTGGTTGGCCTTAAATAAGAGCAATGTTGGCGAATAAAATTGAGCAAACTATCGCCTTTATTATTGATTTGATTTGGAGCTACTTTTTTGCCTAAAGGAAATGTTTCGGGTGTTGTACCTGCATTTTTATCTTGTTTAAGTGCCCAAGTTAATGCTGAACCTAAATACCCACCACCAGAAACGGTTGACATATAATCCATTTTTTCCAATTGGTTATTAGACACCAAGGCCTGCATAACTCCTAGGCCAAAGGATGCGGAACGAATACCACCGCCAGAAATAGCAAATCCAGAAACTTTATCATTCCCATTCAGGCCAAGGTGTTTTTTTTCCGCTTCAATTACATCATTTGGATTCGGTGTACGTTGCTTTGTTTCTTCCATATAAGTTATTTATTTAGTTTGGTGCAAGTAGTTTTATATATTTTCAACTCCCCTTGCATTAATTCCTTACAATCAAACTTACTCATTCTTCATTGCAGAAACAAAAAAGATTTAAAATGTAGGGAAAACCCCACATCATTTTATTGTTATTGTTTATATTCGCCTTAAAACCAGTGTTTTTATTTTGCAATATATAAAGCAATTAGCGAGCATAAGGTACTCTGCTTACAATGCTTCTACCCAAGGTAATTTCATCTGCATACTCCAACTCGCCACCAATGGAAATACCGCGGCTTATGGTACTAATCTGAATGGGTAAATGAGCCAATTTCTTTGATAAATAAAAAGTGGTGGTATCGCCCTCTGGTGTGGCACTGAGCGCAATAATAAGCTCCGCTGACACTTCCGCTTCTAGACGGCTTACTAAAGAGTCTATATTTAACTCATCAGGGCCAATGCCATTAATGGGTGAAATAACACCACCAAGCACATGGTATAGACCATTGAATTGAGACGTGTTTTCTATGGCCATTACATCTCTTAAATCTTCTACCACACAAATTATTTGGTTGTTTCTTTTTGGGCTTGTGCATATAGCGCATAAATCGCCATCGCTCACATTATGACACTTTTTACAGTATTTTATCTGTGTACTCACCATTTCTATGGCATTGGCTAGTTTAATAGCATCTTCTGGCTTTTGCTTTAAAATATGTAAAACCATACGCAAAGCCGATTTCTTCCCAACTCCAGGAAATTTTGACAATTGGTTAACGGCTTCTTCTATTAAACTAGACGAGAAATTCATAATATGCTTTAAATGCTAAACGGCCACAATACCTTTAATAGCTGGGTGTGGATTATAATTTTCTAGTTGAAAATCATCGTACTTAAAATCAAAAATAGATGTTACTGCAGGATTTATTTTCATGGTTGGATACGGCCTTATATCTCTGCTTAACTGCAATGTTACTTGCTCAAAATGGTTGGTATAAATATGTGCATCGCCAAAGGTGTGTATAAAATCGCCTGGCTGTAAATGGCATACTTGTGCAATCATTAACGTAAATAATGCATAACTGGCTATATTGAAAGGAACACCCAGAAACATATCTGCACTGCGCTGATATAACTGGCAGCTTAACTTTCCATTGGCTACATAAAACTGAAAAAATGCATGGCAAGGCATTAAAGCCATTTTAGGTAAATCGGCCACATTCCAAGCACTTACTATTATTCTCCTGCTATCGGGGTTCTTTTTTAAGGTTTCAATTACTTCGCTTAACTGGTCTATGCTTCCGCCATCTGGTTTTGGCCAGTTGCGCCATTGGTGTCCGTAAACTGGGCCTAGGTTGCCTTCTTTGTCGGCCCATTCGTCCCAAATTCGTACCCCATTATCAGTTAAATATTTAATATTGGTATCGCCATTTATAAACCATAACAACTCATGAATAATAGACTTTAAATGTACTTTTTTGGAACTTATAAGGGGGAAACCTTGGCTTAAATCAAACCTCAATTGTGCACCAAAAATACTGCGTGTTCCAGTGCCTGTGCGGTCGCTTTTATCTGCTCCAGTCTCAAATATATGTTTTAGTAAGGTTTCGTATTGATTCATATTGTAAATAATCAATCACAAATAACAAGCAATATTATGGTTTGTTATTAGGTTATTTTCAACAAGCATGGCATTTTATATTCCATTCTAAAGGTTTGTAAATCAATCCCATTTATAACTCCGCTTCTTTTGAAAAACACTCAAAAAACTGATTTATTGGACGTTCTGAACAAAATTTATAATCGAACGGAGCTTATTAGCATACTCCAGATAGGGTATCAATAAAAAGCATTTCCCAATCTTCAAATCATTGTTATCTTCGCCCCTTCAATTATGACGGAAAGAAAAGTTAGAGTAAGGTTTGCCCCAAGTCCAACAGGACCACTCCATATTGGTGGTGTTAGAACGGCTTTGTATAATTATTTATTTGCAAAAAAACATGGAGGCGATTTTATACTTCGCATAGAAGATACTGATCAAGGGCGATTTGTACCTGGAGCAGAAAATTATATTATAGAAAGCTTAAAATGGGTGGGTATCGAACCCAATGAAGGGATTGGCTTTGGAGATGGCCCTCATGCACCATACCGCCAAAGTGAACGTAAAGCCATGTATAAGCAATATGTTGACCAACTTATTGACGCTGGTTATGCCTATTATGCTTTTGATACTCCAGAAGAATTAGATGCCATGCGCGACCGTTTAAAGGCAAGCAATGTAGATGCTAAATACGATGCCATTACACGCAGTGCCATGAAAAATAGCCTAACACTGCCAGAGGATGAAACCAAACGCAGATTAGAGAATAATGAGGCGTATGTGGTGCGTATAAAGTTGCCACGTAAGGAAGAAGTGAAATTCCATGATGAAATTAGAGGTTGGGTAACTGTAAATACCTCTACCATGGACGACAAAGTATTGTACAAATCGGATGGAATGCCTACTTACCACATGGCAAATATTGTAGATGATTATACCATGCAAATAACCCACGTAATAAGGGGTGAAGAATGGTTGCCTTCTGCTCCTCTGCATGTATTGTTGTACAGGTATTTAGGCTGGGAAGAGGTAATGCCTAAATTTGCGCATTTGCCACTATTACTAAAGCCTGATGGAAATGGTAAATTGAGTAAAAGAGATGGTGATAAATTGGGTTTCCCTGTATTTCCATTGGAGTGGCAAGATCCGTTTACCAACGAAATTTCTAGTGGCTACAAACAAAGTGGCTATTTAGCGGAAGCCGTGGTTAATTTATTGGCGTTTTTAGGCTGGAATCCGGGTACTACACAAGAGCTTTTTACCGTGCAAGAGTTAATTGAAGCTTTTACTATAGAGCGCATCAGTAAACACGGGGCTAAATTTGACCAAAACAAAGCCAAGTGGTATAACCAACAATATGTAAGAAAAGTAGCTGATGAGGTATTGGCGCAAGAGCTGAATAAGCAGTTGTTGGCGCAAAATATACAAGCTGATATGCTTTATATAAAACAGGTTTGCGGTTTGATAAAAGAAAAAATAAGTTTTGTAAAAGAATTATGGGACTATAGCAACTATTTCTTTGTAGAACCAACCCAATATGATGAAACGGTTATAAAAAAACGTTGGAACGAAAAATCTGCAATAGTACTCAACGATTTGATAGCTAGATTTGAAACAATAAACGCTTTTGTACCCACCAATATTGAGCAAGCTTACAATGAGGTACTGGCAAAAAACGAGATACTTAGCAAAGACTTTTTACAACTATTTAGGGTAAGTTTAACTGGTGTTGCCGGTGGGCCACCTTTATTTGAAATGGCTGCTTTATTTGGCAAACAGTCTACCATAAACAGATTACAGCGTGCTGTTAAAACCATTCACTAATGAAAACGAACAAAATACTTTTTATTGCCCTTGTTATTATAGTTTCTGCTTGCGGAAGCAATAACTACTTTGATAGGTGGCCAGGGGAAAAACTACAATCTTTTCCAAAAGAATTGCAAGGAAACTACAAACTTAATATTGGTTTTTTCAATGGCTTATTGG
>JANMIV010000375.1:0-9598 GCA_031375995.1 Bacteroidota bacterium | reverse complement strand
TCCTATTGCTGATAATGCAGGTGGTATTGCTGAAATGAGTCAATTACCTCCTGAAGTGCGTGAAAGAACTGATAACTTAGATGCTGTAGGTAATACTACTGCTGCTACAGGAAAAGGATTTGCTATTGCTTCTGCTGCTTTAACTTCATTGGCTCTATTTGCTGCTTTTGTTGGTATTGCAGGTATTGATGCTATTGACATTTATAAAGCTAACGTATTAGCTGGTTTGTTTGTAGGTGGTATGATTCCTTTTATTTTTTCTGCTTTGTGTATTCAGGCGGTGGGTAAAGCGGCTATGGATATGGTGCAAGAGGTAAGACGCCAATTCCGCGAAATACCAGGTATAATGGAATACAAAGCCAAACCAGAATACGAAAAATGTGTAGCTATTTCTACCAAAGCCTCTATTCGCGAAATGATGTTGCCAGGTGCTATTGCTTTAATTACTCCTGTTATAGTTGGTTTTATATTCGGACCTGAAGTATTAGGTGGTTTATTGGCTGGTGTTACAGTGAGTGGTGTATTAATGGGTATTTTCCAAAGTAATGCAGGTGGTGCTTGGGATAATGCTAAAAAATCTTTTGAAAAAGGAGTAATGATTAATGGTGAAATGTATTATAAGAAATCAGAGCCACATAAAGCTTCAGTAACAGGTGATACCGTTGGTGATCCATTTAAAGATACTTCTGGCCCATCTATGAATATTTTAATCAAATTGATGTCGATTGTATCATTGGTTATTGCTCCATACATAGCTGTGCAAGGTGGTTTAAAATCTGACAAAGCTGCTTTAAGTGGCGAAAAAATGGAATGCTGCGCTGGAATGGACTCAACTGATATGAGCGAATGTGATATGGAAATGGGTGCTTGCGATATGAAAAAATGCATGACCATGACCAAAGAAGAATGTGCTGCATATTGCGATAGTATGGGCTGCTCTGCTGAACAAAAAGCAGAATGCCAAAGCTTATATGGTGCTGATGGCAAATTTGATATGGCTAAGTGCAAAGAAATGTGCAAGAACAAAATGGGTGCTTGCCTAGAAAAATGCGATAATGGCTGCAAAACAGAGGAAGAGTGCATGAAAAGCTGCGATGATGCTTGTGTAAAATCACACCAAACAAAAAAATCTTGCTGCTCCAAAGAAGGTGAAGACCATTGCAAAGACAAAAAATAATTAAACTCAACTGTTTATATAAAAAAACACGCTTTAGGCGTGTTTTTTTTGCTTCTTTCTATTCTTATACATGTCATACGTGCAAAAGAATGTAAGTTCGTACCCTTCAAAACAGCATTTGTAAATACCTATGTTTTATATAGCAGGCATATCCATTACCTTTTTCCTTTCTTTAATACTGCTTTCTAAAAACAATAAAAGCAAAGCCGATATTGTTTTGGCTATTTGGTTACTATTTATAGGCATTCACTTGGCTTATTACCATGCTTTTCTAACTACAGCTCTTTATGCATGCCCTTATTTGCTGGGCTTTAATTTTCCCATACCCCTTTTGCATGGTCCTTTTTTGTACTTATATGTAAAAACCCTTATTACCAACCGCTTTAACTATAAAATAGACTTACTCCATTTTCTTCCTTATGTATTAACCCTTCTCTTTTTTATTGATTTTTTTATGCTCCCCAATCAAGCTAAAATAAACGTATTTTTGAATGAAGGTGCTGGATTTGAATGGCAAATAAACATTCATGCTAAAGTCATTATGATTTCGGGAGTAGTGTATGTGGTGCTTGCCTTTTTAAAACTGAATACCCATAGAAAAAACTTATTACACGAATTTTCTTATACGGAAAAAATAAACTTGGACTGGCTCCGGTATTTAATTATGGGCATAGGTATTATTTGGTTAATTATAGTATTTAATGGCAGCGACCCTTTAATATTTAATGCAGCCGTAGTGTATGTTATACTATTGGGGTATTTTGGTATAAAGCAAGTGGGCATTTTTAACAATAGCACACTCTCATTTAAAAAGGAAGAAAAAACACCTCTGCCAATAACTATTATTGACAATACCATACAGGAAGAAACTAATCAGGAAGCTGAAAGCATAAAATACAAAAAATCATCGTTGGACGAGGAAACAGCCTTAATGATTCATGCAAAGTTAGGCCAACTGATGTTATCTGAAAAGTTACACACCAATGCAGAATTAACACTTTCAACATTGGCTACTCATTTAAATGTGCATTCCAATATCTTATCACAAGTAATCAATTCGTACGAAAACAAGAACTTCTACGATTTCATTAATGAACTGCGCATTGATGAATTTAAAAAACAAGTTCTATTGCCAGAAAACAAAAAATTCACCTTGCTTTCCTTAGCATTTAATTGTGGATTTAATTCCAAAACATCATTCAATAGGAATTTTAAGAAAGTAACAGGCATTACTCCCTCCGATTATTTAAAACAGCAAAACATCAGCTTACCCGCTTAATAGCTTTTATTAAGTACCATGGTTCCACTTAAATTGGTTTCAACTTATAAGTTGGGACGATTACGTCCTGCAATCCCGTCACCTTTGCCTACCCTTTTAAGCCTTTTAATTTGCAGACAGAAAAGGTGTGTTGGCAGATTACGAAGCCTTTATAATGGAATGAACTCCTATAATTGTTGCGTAAGAGCTTGTATAAATTTAAAAAAATGAAACTAAAGAAAAGTATCTTATTCATGTGCAGTTTATTAGCAATGCAATTATTGCAAGCACAGCAATTACAAAAAACGGTATTAGGAAATGGGAAAGAAAATGCTTGGGCAAAAATCCGCAAAGCGCAAATTACATTTGCTTATCCAATTGGCAGCAATGGAATGAGTGCTATGGACTACGCTAATAATTTCTCATTTAATATTTTGTATGGTTTAAATGGAGGCGTAAATGGGGCAGAAATAGGTTCAATCTTGAATTATAACAAAGGAGAAGTTAAGGGATTTCAATTGTCGGGAGTTTCAAACATAAATACAGGATACGCTGAAGGATTTTTACTTTCAGGTATTTCCAATATTTGCAAAGATTCAAGCGCTGGAGTATTTATATCAGGAGTGTTGAATTATGCACAAAAAAATTCGAAAGGATTTCAGTTAGCAACATCAAATATTGCTGCAAATGAATTTAAGGGTTTTCAATTAGGTGTTTTCAATTATGCAAAGAAACTCAAAGGTGTGCAGCTTGGCGTTTTTAATTATTTGAAAGATGGTAAAGGAAGTTTGCCAATTGGAATATTTAGCATTGTAAAAAATGGATATTACGAACTCGATCTTACGGGTGGTGAAGTTATATACTCCAACCTGAATTACAAAATGGGAGTTGAAAGGTTTTACACCATTTTTAAAGCAGGTTACTCCTCGTATAAAAACAATCCTATTTACAGTTTGGGATTGGGGTTCGGAGGAAATATTTTCATGTCTGAGAAACAAAAAATTAGCGTTGATTTATCTTACAATCAGCTTGTTTACAACAACAATTGGAATAACGGAAAGTTAAATATCTTAAACAAGGCCGATTTTAATTATAAATATAACATTTCCGAAAAATTTTCTTTGCTGGTTGGACCGTCATTCAACATATATATAACAGAAGAGAAAGTTGATGGTAAATATGGAACTTTGAATATTCCATATCAATTTTATACTAACGAAGGGGCTAGCAATAAGTTATTTATGTGGATAGGAATTAATGCAGGTTTGTCCTTAAAACTATAATAACAGTTGCAAACAAAGTATAGCAGAATTAAATGATTCGGTATAGTTGAACAGGAAAGTAACCAGCAATCCCATACTGCTGCTATACTCACCGGCTGAAAATGGGTTTCAACTTATAAGTTGGGACGATTCCTTTCTGAAATCCCATCACCTTTGCCTAGCCTTTTATTTTGCAGATAAAAAAGGCGTATTGGCAGATTATAAAGCAGCCAAACGCACCTAATTGTTGTCTAAGGCTTGTATAAATTTTAAAAAAATGAATCTAAAAAAAAGAATCTTATTCATGTGCAGTTTATTAGCAATGCAACTATTGCAAGCACAGCAATTACAAAAAACAGTAGTAGAAAATTGGAAAGAAAATGCTTGGGTAAAAACCAGCCAAAACATCAAAACCTATTTTAACGATGGCAGCATTAAGTTTAACGAGAATAATGACTGGGATAGCATTGCTCAATTATGGATTAAAAAAAACAGAAATACCTACGCTTACCATAGCAATAAAAAAGCCAAGGAAGATCTCTCAGAAAATTGGGACACCTCAAAAAAAGAATGGCAATTGTCAGAAAACATTATTTATGAATACAATACCAATTGGAAACTAATAAAGTCAATATCTCTAAAAAAAACGGTGGGTTGGGATTCCAATGCAATATATACTTATACCTACGATACGCTTAATAAAGCTCAAACGCTTGAATTTACAATGTGGAACAAAACAAGCAACAAATGGGATAAGGTAAGTTTGATTAAAACAAAATTTGATAACAACAACAATTTAACCCTTTCTGAAACTTTTACTTGGGATGTAGCAGGCAAGAAATGGGAAGCCAATAATGCAGTAACTTATGCTTATGATGCCAATGGAAAAAAAACCTCCTTTTTGTATAAATATTGGCTTAAACAATTTGGAATCTGGCTAAATAGTTACAGGGAATTTTATAGCTATAATAGCTTTGGTTTAAATACAGAAACAACTGCTGAAAACTGGGATAACTCTTCTCAAAACTGGACCCTAGGGAGCAAAACAAAAAACAAGTACAATACCAATGGTTTAATAGACACTTCTATTCTTCAATTTTGGAATAAAAGCAGTGATGACTGGGACTTTAATACACGCACTGTCTATTACTACAGCCCTGCTAGTAGCATAAATACATTTAAAAATACCGCACTCAACTTATTTCCTAATCCAGCACAAAATTTTATTCAGCTACAATTGGAAGCAAACCATTTAGCTACCGTAGAAATAAAAGATATACTGGGCAAAACCGTACTTAAAACGGATAACATTAACAACCAAGCGCAAATAGATATTAGTATGCTTATTCCTAGTACTTATATAGTCTATATAACGCTCAATGAGCACATATATACCACTAAATTTATCAAAAATAATTAAATAGAATACCTCAAATAGAAATTGCTAATCCATTAAACAACATATATAATTCAATACTTTAACACATGAAAAAAAACAATTTACTGGCATCTTTATGCCTTATTTCCGTAGCCTTTTTAAACAACACTGTGTATGGCCAAGACCTTACCTCCATCAATGTAGGAACTACTTTGCCTCTTTACACTTATGAGGCCGCAACAAAAAATTTAACTGTGCAAATGACCATAAGAAATGTGGGCTTTAGTAACTCAGAAGAATTTGAAGTAAGCTTAGTACTTAAAAACACCAGTACTAGCACTGAGTATGAAATTGATAGGGTACAACAATCTGGCCTATCATACACCCAACTGAACAATGGGAACACGCGCTTTATTAAAGACTGGAAAGTAGATTTAAAAGAAAAGGGCCAAGTACCAAGTGGCACATACCGTGTAATAGCTAGGATAAACGATGATAAAAAAGCGTTTGAAACCAACTACGCTAATAACGCAGAAAACTTTGGAAGTACCAGTTTTAATTATACCGCAGCTAGTACTGGGTTAATAGCAAGTAAAGACATACCAACTATACAAGTATATCCCAACCCTTCGGCTGGTGTATTTAAAGTAGAACTAGCTAATAATGGAACAAATAACCAGTACAATACAATAATTATTTACAATGTTTTGGGAGAAGTAGTCAGATTTTACTCTGCATCAAATGGTTTACCCAATTTAGAAATAGACCTTTCCAACCAAGCAAATGGTACTTATTTTATTGCCATAAACAATGGTATAACTACCAGCACTGGCAAAATAACACTTCAAAACAATCCTTAAAAATTAACCAGCAATACCCTATTGCTGGCTAATTACAAGCAATGCATAGAGAATAGAGTATTAAAAACCAATGGGCTGTTTTGCTCAGCAACACAATAACCCATTGGTTTTACCATTATTTGCGCTTACCCATTATCCTAAAAAATTCAACTTCAACATTTCAATTCTCTACTTCATCAAAAAAAACACCTAGCAGTACACTCATTTTTGTAGTATTGCCGCCACAAAAACAAACAATGAAACAAAAATTATCCATCTATCTATCCCTTATTCTTTTTCAATTTTATTATTCCAATACCCTTTTAGCCCAAAAAAATGCTGACAAAGTAAGTATAAGCGGCTATGTAAAAGACTCTAAAACTGGCGAAGACCTAATAGGCGTTGCCATATTTGAAAAAGCCAGTAATGTGGGTGTAAATACCAATGCTTACGGATTTTACGCTATTACCACCACTAAAGGCAAACATATATTTACCTTTAAATATCTGGGCTACCAAACCATAGATGTGGAAATAGACTTGCAAACCAATATGAGTAAAAACATCAATATGGAGGTAGTGGGCAAAAAGCTAAATGATGTAAAAATAAACTCCAAGAAAAAAGACGAGCATGTACAAACGGTGCAAATGAGCACCAATACCATCAGCATGGAACAGCTTAAAAAAGTACCAGCTTTGTTTGGTGAGGTAGATTTAATAAAGAATATACAACTATTGCCTGGCATACAGAGTGCTGGAGAAGGCACCAGTGCCTTCTTTGTAAGAGGTGGTAGCTCGGATCAAAACTTAATATTATTGGACGAAGCTCCCGTTTACAATGCCTCCCATTTGCTAGGTATATTTTCAGTATTTAATGCTGATGCCATTAAAAGTGCTGAAATATACAAAGGAGCCATTCCAGCTCAGTTTGGCGGACGTTTATCATCGGTGGTAGATATAAGAAGCCGAGATGGTAACTTAAAAAAACATACAGGCTCGGCCTCCATTGGCTTACTCTCTGCCAAAGCTACTTTGGAAGGACCTCTTAAAAAGGATGTAGGTTCCTATATTGTATCGGCACGCAGAACGTATTTTGATTTGTTTTTGTTAGGCTCTAGCGATAAAAATGTAAGCAGTACTTCCTTGTACTTTTACGATGTAAATGCTAAAGTAAATTACAAATTAGGCAACAAAGACCGCCTTTTTATAGCAGGGTATTTTGGCAAAGATGTATTTGGCTCCAAACTTTTTGGTCTAGACTGGGGCAATGCCACTGGTACTATTAGATGGAACCATGTATTTAACAACCGTTTGTTTTTAAATACGACTGCTGTATTCAGCGAATTTAACTATGGACTTGGCATAAAAAACGATGTACAAGGTTTTAACTGGACAGCAAATATTAGAGAATATAGCTTAAAGCAAGACTACAGTTACTCTCTTAATAATAAAAACGACCTGAAATTTGGCGGACAAATAAGCAGCCGCACTTTTCAGCCAGGTACTGTAAAACCTACTAGTAGCAATAGTATTTTTAAGGAGTTTATTATTCCTAAAAATTACTCTCTAGAGTATGGCTTGTACGTAAATAATGAACAAAAAGCCAGTAGCAGAATTACCTTACAGTATGGCCTTAGGCTTTCTGCCTTTCAAAACAATGGCGCTACCATATACACTTATGCCAACAACGATAAAAAAGATGTAAAACAAATTACGGATACTTTGAAAAACGATTTTTTTGATATTGACAGAACATTTATTGGTTTGGAGCCTCGCTTGGCAACACGTTATTTAATTAATACTACTAGCTCCATAAAAGCATCGTATAGCCGCACTTACCAATATATGCACATGCTTAGCAATGCCACTGCTCCCTTGCCTATTACCATGTGGGTGCCGAGCTCAAGGTATATACAACCGCAATCGGCAGACCAAGTGGCATTGGGTTATTTTAAAACGCTTTTTGATGGCAAAGTGGAAGTATCGGCAGAAGGTTATTATAAATGGCTAAATAATGTGATAGACTTTAAAGACAATGCCCAATTATTGCTAAACCCTGCTATAGAAACGGATATACTCAGAGGGAAAGGCTGGAGTTATGGCTTGGAGTTGTATGCCAAAAAATCAGTAGGTAAAACGCAAGGTTCTATCAGTTATACTTGGTCGGTTACGCAACTGCAAATAGATGGTATAAACAATGGCAAGGCTTATTTTGCTTCTTGGGACAGACCCCATAATATAAACTTAAGTATAAGCCATGAGTTAAATGACAGGTGGAGTTTTGGTGCTAACTGGAACTATAGCACGGGTCGTCCTGTTACGTTGCCCGCAGCCAAGTATTATTTTGATTACGGAACTGCTGTATATTATACGGAACGCAATGGGGAACGTACTCCCGATTTTCACCGCTTGGATGTATCTGCCAACTTAAAGAGCAAAAAGAAAGAGGGTAGGAAATGGGAAAGTACCTGGAATTTTTCTATTTATAACCTTTACAACAGACAAAACCCCTTTTCGGTATATAGCCAAAATGTAAATAGTGGTCAAGAAAATACTGGTACTGACAAACAAATAGTGATGTCGTGGTTGTTTCCATTGATTCCATCTGTTACTTATAATATTAACTTTTAAAAAATACTTCCATGAAAAATACAATCAAATTAACTATAGCATTTACCTTATTCAGTCTTTTTCTTGCCTCGTGTGGCGACCCAATAGACATTACTGCCGAGTATGATGTAAACAAAAATAGCAGCAAAGTGCCACCTGTGGTGATAGAAGCATGGATAAAAAGTGGCAACGAAACACAGTATGTCATTGTATCAAAGCCAGTATCTATTAAAAACAGTGGTAAGCAATTTGTAAACAATGCTACCGTAACTTATAGTGATGACAAAGGCCGCAGTGTAAACCTAACATTTGTAGGCAATGGCCGCTACGAAACCAATGCTTTTGAAGGCATTAATGATGGTAGAATATATAAATTGGTAGTGAGTGCCGAAGGAAAAACGTATGAATCGTTTTCAAAAATGCCAGTTACTCCTTTGCCTATAGATAGCATAAGGGCAGTACCAAATGAAGATAAACCGGGCAAGTATATAGCCAAACTATATGCCAATGTGCATACTGCTTTTGATGAGTATTATTTGTTTAAGCTTTATAAAAACGATGTGCTACAAAACGAACCTGACGACATATTTGTAGCCAATAACAATGGCCTTAACGGACGTATTCCTGGCATAGAGCTACTAGATAACTATGCAAAAGGCGATGAAATAAAATGCGAGTTTTACTCCATTACCAAGGAAGCCCACGATTTTCATGTAGGTTGGCAAAACCAAGTAAATAGCGATGGTGGTCAGTTTGGTGGCCCACCAGCCAATATACAAGGAAATATTCCTGGTGCTTTGGGTTTGTTTCAGGCCAGTTATATATTTAGAGATAGCGTATTAATAAAGTGAGAGGAGAAAACACCGACCTTAGGCAGATGCTGTCCGCGGTTGTGTCTCCTGACTAACCGCCAATTGATAAACATTCACTACTCTGACCCGTCCTAAAATAAGTTTACCAATTTAGTTGGTTAATCCTGATTCAATATTACAAATAATAATTAATCCTGAATAACCTTTTCGGAAATAGTTTTAAAATAGTTTTTCCACTTTCTGTAAGTTTTAGTTTTGTTTAG
>JANMIV010000371.1:0-4285 GCA_031375995.1 Bacteroidota bacterium | reverse complement strand
TTCAATGGCTTCCATAGCGGCTTTTTTGCCCACCACAGGGTTTGCACCCGCTCCTAAGCCTTGCGTAAGGCTTGCACCCAACTGAATTTTATTGGTAATAGCACTTGCTTCTAAAGCTTGTACATCTGTATTGCAAATAATAAAATCTACTCCCTTAATGCCTTGGTCATGCATGTGGTTTACTGCATTTCCACCGCCTCCGCCCACACCAATCACTTTTATAATAGATGATTTTTCCTTAGGCAAATTAAATTTCAATTTTGTTTCCATGGTCTTGTTGTTTTTGGTGCTTGTAATTATTTAACTCACTAACACCTGTTTTATTTTAATAACTAAGCTAAATGATTTAGCCTTTACTCTCTTTTTTATTATTTAATACCCAACACTTTCTTAAAAATCTTTCATATCATCATCATTGAACATCCAGCTATTGTACTTTTGGATAAGTCCTTTGATTAAGTTTTTACCTGCTTTTGGGTCTTTTTTAGTGCTTACATCTTCCTCCAATTTTGGCATATCATCATTTAGTTCCATGCTTTCAAAGCCCTTAATTACCAGACCAACTGCAGTAGCATACATGGGGCTTTTTATATCCTCAATATGTGTTTTACCTAAATGCTCATTGGCATAACCAATGCGTGCATCCATTCCAGTAACAAACTCCACTAGCATGGTTAAGTGCTTTAATTGAGAACCACCACCCGTAATTACCAAACCTGCATTTAGCTTTTTCTCCAAGCCAGACGATTTGATTTCGTACAATACTGATTCGAAAATTTCTTCAACCCTTGCTTGTATTACCAAAGCCAAATTTCTAATAGAAACTTCTTTTGGCGAACGACCTCTGAAACTTGGAATGGTTACAATTTCGTTTTCTTTGTTTTGCTCTGCCAAAGCAGAACCAAACTTGGTTTTAAGCAATTCTGCTTGGTTGCGCAATACTTGGCAACCTTCTGTAATATCTTCGGTAATGATGTTTCCACCAAAAGGAATTACTGCGGTATGGCGAATAATACCATTTTTAAATATGGCTATATCTGTTGTACCACCGCCTATATCCACCAAACAAACACCAGCTTCTAACTCTTCGTCAGCAAGCACTGCATCGGCTGATGAAAGCGGCTCTAGGATAAGACCAGCTACGTCTAAATTGGCTCTTTTTACTGATTTGTGTATATTCTTAATGGCTTCTACATGCCCAGTAATAATGTGAAAATTGCTCGATAAGCGAATACCTGTCATACCAACCGGATCATTTACATCCACTATATCATCCACCGAAAACTCTTGTGGTAACACATGTATAATTTTATCGCCAGGAGCTAAAGCAAGGTTGTGTGTATCTTTGATTAAACGCTCTACATCTTCTCTGCTTATTTCATCTTCGGTGTTTAATCTGCTAATGCTATTGCGGTGTTGCAAACTTTTTATGTGCTGCCCAGCTATACCTACGTGTACCGAAGCAATTTCGATACGGGTAATTTTTGAATTTGGGTTTTTGCTAACACTTTCTTTTGCCTTTTCAACGGCTTCGTTGATGGCTTTTACTGTTTTATCTATATTCCTAACCTCGCCACGTATAACGCCTAAACTTTCCGCCTTTCCCATGCCAAGAATATCTATTTTACCATGTTCGTTTTTAGTACCAACAATGGCACATACTTTGGTAGTTCCAATATCTAAGCCTACTACTACTTTTAATTCTTGCGCTTGCATTTATTTCGTTTCTTGTTAAATTCTTTTATTTATTTACAAACAATTTGGTTGTCAAATCTTACATCGATGCTTTTGTACTTATTCCACCCTACTCTATTTAAGCCTTCTTTATAAAATACGAACAATTTTTCAAACTTTACTTCAAGTTCTTGAGCATCACCAAATATGATTTGGTGATTGCCTACTTTAGGTATCAGTATAAACTCATTATCCCTTGTTACAAATATCTGTTCTATTTGTGCTTTCCAAAACGGTTTTTTATCAACATATGTGGCAATCTTATATAGCTCCTTAGCTACAAAACTATACACTGTATCACCGGGGTTAAATCTTTCGAAAACATTGCCATTGGCAATGGGTACATGGGCCGCAAAACTGGTTGAAAGGCCAAACTTTACGCCATACTTATCTACATAATAATTGACTCCATTATACCGATAAAGCCTTAGTATAGGCTCTCTTTGCTTCACTTTGATGTAAATGTTTCCCATCAAATCATTGTAAACCCTTGCCTCACTCAACTGCTTATTCTTAGTAAGCTTGGTTTCTAGGCGAGTGGTATTGATATCGTTGATATTTAAACCAATAATACTGCTCTCATCTCCATCAGTTCTTATGGTTTCTATAACCTTTTTACGGTTAAAAAACTCCAAATTTTCAGGCATTATTTGCACTATTAAACGAATGGCTTTGGTATTGTTCTCCTGCGTATTAAAGTAAAAAACCGTAAACAGCAAACCAGCAGATAACACCACCCACACAAAAATGATGGCTACCCGTTTGATTATACTTAACTTTTTTTCACTTATCCACTTCATTTATTGAGGTATTTGCAGTATATTTTTGATAGGTGCTACCAATAAATCTATATCGCCAGCACCTAATGTTAAAAACACTTTGGGTTTAGTATTGGCTATCTGTTCCAACAATTCATCTGGCTTTACCAAATGCTTGGTATTGGTCATTTTATCGAATATAATTTGAGAAGTTATGCCCTCCATTGGTAATTCCCTAGCAGGGTATATATCCAATAAATAAGCTTCGTCTGCCAAAGACAAACTCTCTGCAAAACCATCTACAAAATCGCGTGTTCGGCTAAACAAATGCGGTTGAAAAGCAACTACTATCCTATCATTAGGAAACATATTTTTTACCGAAGAAATAATAGCCCTTAACTCCTCTGGATGGTGGGCGTAGTCATCAATATAGATTTGATTATTGGATTTGATAATGTATTCAAACCTGCGTTTTACTCCCTTAAAACTCAATAAACCGGTTACTAGCTCTTGCACACTTACACCGCTTAACAAACAAGCTGCGCTGGCAGCTACCGCATTTTCAACATTGTGCAAGCCCGGAATACCTAATTGCACATTTTTTACTTCTGTATCTTTATATACCAAATCAAAAGTATAATCGCCATGGGCAATCACTATATTTTTTGCAGATACATCGGCTGGGGTATTGATGGAGTAAGTAATATAATTGACTGTTAAATCATGGATTAATTCCAACTCCTTTTTTATAATTAAAGTGCCTCCAGCTACTAAGCGATTGGCATAATCTAAAAAAGACTTTTTAAGCGCATCATGCGCTCCATAAATATCCAAATGGTCTGCATCTGTGGAAGTGATAATGGCAATACTTGGATGCAATGTAAGGAACGATCTATCAAATTCATCTGCCTCCACTACCATTATTTGTTGTTTGCCGTCTGCTTTTCCTGACAATAATAAATTGGTTTGGTAATTACTTGATATACCTCCTAAAAAAGCATTGCAATCAACGCTACTTTGCTTGAGTATGTGAGCTACTAAAGTGGAGGTAGTTGTTTTTCCGTGCGTACCTGCCACTCCTATTGTTGTTTGCGATTCGCTAATGATACCCAATACTTGCGAGCGTTTGAGTATGTTAAAACCCTTATTTTTAAACCAAGCCCACTCACTATGGTTGGCAGGAATGGCTGGAGTTAATACCACTAAGCAATCGTCAGTTGATAATTGATAGCTGGTAACAATTTCTATATTGTCGTCAAAGTGTATTTGAATTCCTTCTTTAATCAGTTCATTGGTTAATGCAGTGGGTGTTTTATCGTAACCCAATACCCGAATTCCCAAATGATTAAAGTACCGCGCAATGGCACTCATACCAATGCCTCCAATACCTAAAAAGTATGCAGTTTTTACATCGCTTATTTTCATTGGTTCTTATTTTTTATAAGTTGCATTACTTCATCCACTATTAACTCGGCCGCATTAGGTACGGCAAAACGAGCTATATTATTGACTAATTCTTCTTGCTTCTGTGCGTTATTCACCAACGCTATTACCTCATCAATCAACTTGCTTTTTGCTTCTATATCTTTTACCAAAATAGCCGCATTTTTATCAACCAATGCCATTGCATTCTTGGTTTGATGGTCTTCTGCCACATTGGGCGAAGGCACTAAAATAACTGGCTTAGCCACTTGTGCCAACTCTGCAATAGATAAAGCACCAGCCCTAGAAATAACCACATCGGCAGCGGCATAAGCCAAATCCATTTCGTAAATAAAAGTTTGAACAATGAA
>JANMIV010000354.1:0-3858 GCA_031375995.1 Bacteroidota bacterium | reverse complement strand
GTCGTTTTTATTTTACTTGGCCAAAACAATAATGCTATTTTCTTGAAAAGGTTTTTATTAATATTTTTTGTTCTTTTATGCTGCGAAGTAAGTTATGGACAGACTTGTATTGATAGTTTACGCATAGTTCCTTCTTTTCCTTGCCCTGACCCTACCTTTAGACCTGTTTGCGGTTGCGATGGAAAAACATATAGAAATATATGCAATGCGCAATTCCAAAATGGAGTCAATTTTTATACAGATGGCAGTTGCTCAGGTTTAGAATTTGATATTTATCCTAGCTTTACCGCAGATAACCTTAATTTTTCCTTTGTGCAACCTCAAAACGTAACTACTATCGCTACCTTAGTTATTATAGATGCTTTTGGAGCTGTTATGTACCTAAAAACTTTATATCCTGAAGCACTTACAGGCAGGGTAGATTTACTGATAACAGAAACACAAAATTATAGATTGGGTGCATACATTATGTTTTTATACAATGGCAGAGGCGATTACAGGTATAGAAAGTTTGTAAAATATTAGTACTAAAAGCTCAAAAGATTGTGTTAACCTAATTTAATAGTAAATTTACCCTCTAAAATATACTATTGGGATTAATTCAATTGCTGAATGAAAAAAACAATTACACTATTTATAACACTACTACTTTTTATTGGCTTAAGTGCCCAACAAGCCTATAGAATGCAATTGCTAAGTACTTGGAATAATCCCAATTTAAACAAGGTGGACTCCATTAATATTTGGAACGATTTGGTGGGTTACCATGACAGTGCCACAGGAAAAGAGTTTATTATAGCAGGCAGTAGTGATAGCATATACTTTTTCGATATTAGCATTCCAACTCAAATAAAATTGATTGACGTGGAATATGGCTCTGTAAAGGGCGTAATAAATAGAGACTACGAAATCTATCAGCATTATGTGTATTGCGTTGCCGACCAAAACAGGAGTGCCATGCAAATTTTTGACCTACAATATTTGCCAGATTCTGCCCATAAAGTATATGAGGATAGTAGCTTAGCCATTAACACACATAGTATATTTATAGAAGCAAAAAGCAAACGCTTGTATATGTGCGCCAATAAATACCCTAATTGGAGAAACGAAAATAGATTAGAATCTGCCATGGATATTATTTCATTAGAAAATCCTGAAAAACCTACTTTTTTAGCCAAACTGAAAGTGCCTATTAGAGCAGAAGGAGATGCCGCATTCAGATGGGTGCATGAAGCACATGTAAGAAATGATACTGCCTACCTTTCCTGCGGTTACAGTGGTTTGTTTGTATATGATTTAAGGGATTTAAACAACCAAATAATCTTAAGTAGCATAGTCAATTATCCTAAAAATGGCTATAACCATAGCTCATGGCTAAACAATACAGGCAAGTACATCATGTTTACCGATGAAGTGCCTGCTGGCTTGGATATAAAAATATTTGATATTAGTATTTTACAAGCTCCACGCTTGGAGAGTATGTTTATTTCCAATATTGGAGCTACCCCGCACAATGCCTATTGGGTGGGCAGTTTCGCTTATGTTTCGCACTATAGTGATGGAGTATATGTTTGGAATATTGCCGATGTAAAAAAGCCGTACTTAGTAGCTTATTACGATACGTATTTGCAAAATGCCAAAGGCAGTTATCCGCTTCCTTACGCTGGCTGTTGGGGTGTTTGGCCTTTTTTACCTAGCGGTAATATTATAGCCAGTGATAGAACAAATGGCATTTTTGTACTAAAGCCTGATAGCGGTTTATTGAGCGTTGAAAACAAGACATTACACGCTTTTGCCAATATTTTCCCCAATCCGAGCAGCACAGAAATAAGTATTTCCATTGAATCTAATTATAATGATGTGCTTGAAATAAATATTTTTAACCTCCAAGGGCAACTAATAACTTGTTTTCAAGAGTCATTTAGGAGCAACCATTTGTACAAAAAAGACATAAGCTATTTGCCAAATGGATTATACATGGTTGAAATTAGTGGCAGCAATACCAACTTAAGACATAAACTACTTAAACAATAATTTAGACGCATTTGCCTGTAATGAAAAAATTACTTTTACTTACTATTTTCAGTTATATAATACAATATAGCCAAGCGCAACAAGCTATGAATATGCGCTTACTTGGGCATTGGAACGATACAAGCCTTTCGGCAATTGATGGCGATCAATTGTGGAGCGATATAGGCGGTTATTACGACTCCACCACCCAAAAGGAATACGCTATCATGCTAGGCAATGATAGTCTCTATTTTTTTGACATTAGCAACCCTGCTCAAATTAAATTGGTTGATGAAAAAGATGGCTTCTCTACCAAGTCTATTAACCGCGATGTGGAAATATACGGACATTATGCCTATTTCAATTCGCAACGTTCGGGCAGTTTAGGTGGCTTACAAATTTTCGATTTGCAATACCTGCCTGATTCTGTGCACGAAGTGTATCGCAGCGACTCCATTAGTGTGCAATCGCATACCCTATTTATTGAAGCCAAAAGCAAACGCTTATACATTTGCGAAAACTCTACTAAAATGGGGTTTTCGGCTTTGGATATTGTTTCATTGGAAAATCCAGAAAAGCCTGTAAAACTAGCCAGTTTGCAAGTACCTATCACAGATCAAGGCCAAGCGCTTTTTAACAAGGTACATGAAATGTTTGCCCGAAACGATACTGTTTATTTATCGTGCTACGAAGCCGGCTTATTTATTATGGATTTGCGAGATTTAAACAATCAAAAACTAATTGGCTTAATTACCAACTACCCGCAACGTGGCACCAACCATAGCAGTTGGCTAGATGAAAGTGGCAAAAAAATTATGTTTACCGATGAAAACTTAGGTTCTCCCATCAAAATTTTTGATATCAGTGATATGAGTAATCCAAAACAAGTTTCTTACTTCAATTCTCACCCCAGTGCTTTGCCGCATAATGCCTATTGGAAAAACAATATGGCGGTAGTTTCTAGCTATGAAGATGGTGTATTTGTTTACGATTTACGTGATTTAAATAATCCAAAGCCACATGCTTATTACGATACTTATCTAAAAAATCCACAAGGTATTTACAGTGGTTTTCATGGTTGCTGGGGTGTCTGGCCTTATTTGCCTAGTGGCAATATTATAGCCAGCGATATAAGCGAAGGATTATTTGTATTGAAAATAAATTATGGGGTGGGGGTGGAAGAGAATGCTACGGAAGCCAAACAAATACAAGTATATCCCAATCCCAATAAAGGCATTGTAAATATCCAATTGCCGAGTAGTAGTCAAACGTATGAAGTAGCCATTATGAACCAATTGGGGCAAATAATATATGCCAAAAATATACCTAATAGTGCGGTGCAACTAGATTTTGCTAGCTATGAGGCTGGTATTTATTTCTTGCAAGTGCAGGGCGCACAGTACAACAAAACTATCAAATTGATAAAAGAGTAAGCGTAAAACATGAAAGGCAACTAATTAAATATTGCCCTAAAAAGGCATCAATATTTTTTTCTTTTCTTCTTTACTTCCTTTTTTACCTCAAACTGCTCGGCTTGTTTCAATAAGTCTTTCCAGTTTTTACTGCCATCTTCTGAAAAATCAATGGTTTCCTCGTAAGTAAGTTTATCTATTTCCAAGCGGTTTATAGCTTGCCCTAAATAAGCTTCTATGTTGCTCAATAATTCCATTTCGCCACTGCTACAGAAAGAAACCGCCTTACCAGATTTTACTCCCCTGCCAGTTCTACCTACTCTGTGTACATAGTTTTCTATGCTTACAATTTGAGTCAAAGTTTAGATGAAATTCGTCCTGATTATACTTTCGATGTGACTTGTCAAGGCAGCGTGCCACAAGCGATTATTGC
>JANMIV010000339.1:0-1493 GCA_031375995.1 Bacteroidota bacterium | reverse complement strand
TGAAGCGAGTACGCGGAATTTATGATGGTACCAGTGCCAAAGATACGGAAAGATTAATAGGCGATATGGAGTTGCTATTAAATGAAAAAGAATAAAACAAGTATTGCTTTACTACTTATGCTTATAGTAAGTGTACAGTATGCTTGCATTGATAATCAGTTTAGCAATACGGCCATCAATCTGGCTTCGGGTTATCAATTGTATGAGAAAAATTGCAGCAATTGCCACCAAGAAGACGGAAGTGGTTTGGCAAAATTATACCCACCTTTATTGGAGGCAGATTATATTAAAAACCACCCACTAATAGTAGATTCTATTATCCGCCATGGTCAGTCGGGGCCGATAACCGTGAATGGCGTACAATACAATATGGCAATGCCAGCCAATAAGAAATTAAGCGATTTTGAAGTCAAACAGATTTCGTCTTATGTTTTAATCAAATTCAATAAACTGGATAGTATGCTGCTGAAAGAATAACAGATGATGTCTATCCCCAAAAACAGAAAAAGACGCTTCAAGCGTCTTTTTCTGTTTTTTACAAATTATATTTTATTAAATATTAGATACCATCTCCATCAAATATGTTTCCTAGGCCACCTAAAATGCTTCCTTGTTCTTTACCTCCTCTGGCTCCGTATTGCAATATGTGACCTGCTAGTCGGCTTATAGGCAATGTTTGTATCCAAACTTTACCGGGGCCGCGCAGTGTAGCAAAAAATACGCCTTCACCACCAAATAAGGTGTTTTTTATACCTCCAACAAATTGTATATCGTAATCTATTTCTCTGGTAAATGCTACTATACAGCCAGTATCAATTTTAAGCATTTCCCCAGGTTGTAGTTCACGTTCTTCTACGTGTCCGCCTGCATGCACAAAGCACATTCCATCGCCCTCTAACTTTTGCATTATAAAACCTTCTCCACCAAATAAACCAGTACCCAGTTTACGTTGAAATTCAATACCAACCGCAACTCCTTTTGCTGCGTATAAAAAAGAGTCTTTCTGACAAATAACCCTATTGCCTAAGCGCATGAGGTCAAGTGGAATAATTTTACCCGGATATGGGGCGGCAAAAGTTACTTGCTTTTTACCTTGACCTATATTGGTATAAGCAGTCATAAACAAGCTTTCGCCAGTTAATAAGCGTTTGCCAGCACTAAATAGTTTATTAAGTAGGCCGCTATTCTCTTGGCTGCCATCACCAAAAAGGGTTTGCATTTGAATGCCATCATTCATCATCATAAAACTGCCTGGCTCTGCCATTACAGTTTCATTAGGGTCTAATTCTATTTCTACGCATTGCATTTCGCTACCAAAAATGCGGTAGTCTATCTCGTGGTTATTTGCCATTTTAGTCTATTTTGTATGTTTATTTGTTTGCAATTATAATTAACCATTTGCATAATTTAAAAGTAAATCCATACTTATATTTTATTTAATATTGCGAATATTTATAAATGGAAAATAAAGCAAAAAAAACGGCAATTATTGC
>JANMIV010000334.1:0-3780 GCA_031375995.1 Bacteroidota bacterium | reverse complement strand
AAAGGGAATTGCTCAATAAGTTCTATACTATCAAAAAACTTACTTACCTCTGGCACACGTTCTGGATCGCCCACAAAAACAATGGTTTCTGCAATATCTTCTGGCAATAAATGCAAATGATAAATGGAATGATCACTGTTTAAAATTAATTCACTTTCTGGTATTTGATTTTCCATTGGATAATTGATTGCAAGTGTCGAAATTAGTATTTTTAGCAAAGATTATATGAAAATGGATTAATAGTATTTTATTGCAGCAAAAAACAAAAGCTATCCTAATAGCTGTTTGTTACTAAACCAAGCAAAAAGCAATTAATGAAAATTACCTTTTTAGGAGCAGCACGCCAAGTCACCGGCAGTATGCACCTTGTAACTTTACAAAGCGGATATAAAATACTGATAGATTGTGGTATGGACTACGAACTTAAACGCAATCCTGTTTTTAAAGACGATATATTTCCCTTCAATGCCGCTGATATTGATGCTGTTATATTAACCCATGCCCATATTGACCACTCCGGAAATTTGCCTAGTTTGGTAATGCAAGGTTTTAGGGGTGCAATTATATGCACGGCTGCCACGGCTGAATTGGTAGAATATTTACTTTACGATAGCGCTAATATTCAGTTAATGGAATATAGAAAAGGATTGGGGAATGCCAAAAAGACCAAGCGCAATATGGTAGCCAAACCGCTTTATTTAGCTAGCCAAGTAAAAGATACCATAGCCCAGTTTTACACGGTTAAATTCAATACTCCCTTTACCATTAACAAAGAAGCACAAATTACACTGATAGAAGCAGGACACTTATTGGGTGCTGCTTCAGTAAAACTAACTGTCAATGAAAATGGCGAGACCAAAACAATTGGTTTTACAGGCGACTTAGGTCGTAGCGACTCAAAATTGGTTAAAAATGCAACCGTACTCAGTGGCATTGATACACTAGTAAGCGAATGCACTTACGGTGGCAGAAAGCATAAAATTACATTGAATGCGGAAGATGAAATGTTGCATTATATTACTTCTACATGCATCAATATACGTGGGCGTTTAATTATTCCGGCTTTTAGTGTGGGGCGCACGCAAGCTATCGTATTTACTATACACCAGCTTAAACATGCGGGCTTAATTCCAAATATTAAAATATTTGTAGATAGTCCATTGGCTATAAGAAGCACCCACGTTTACGAAAAAAACATTGATTTATTAAACCCCGAAGCGGCTGCTTTTCAACAAGAAGTAGGCTCGCTATTTGAGTTTGACGATGTAAAATTCTTAGAAGACTACAGCCACCATGAAGAGTTATTATACTACTCTGATCCTTGCGTTATTATTTCTGCCGCTGGTATGGTGGAAGGCGGGCGTATTCAGGAACATATAATGAATAATATAGAAAATCCATTTTCTACGATACTTATTGCTGGTTATTGTGCAGAGGGAACACTCGGACACCGTCTTTTACAAGGGCAATCAACCATTAGAATTAAAAACAAAGAAAAGAGGGTTTTTGCAAAAATAGCCGCTACTGATGTTTTTAGCTCGCACCCTGATTGCGATGAAATATTCAATTATATAAAGCAAACCCATGACGAAGGATGCCAAAGAACATTCCTAGTGCATGGAGATGAAACACAAATGACGGCTATGTATGACAGGCTTTTAAGCGCTGGCGTGTCAAATGTAAATATGCCAGAACAAGGACAAGAGTTTACATTGTAAAAACTTTTAACAATCTGATAATTTAATAGTTAAGCATTTACTCGAAACGTAAATGTTTTACTGATTCACCTGAATCTCGCAATTCAATCAAGGCATCTATACCTATTTCTATATGCTTATTTACAAATTTTGTAGTAACAGCAGTATCACTTTTTGATGTTTTCACCCCATCTGGAGTCATAGGATTATCGCTTACCAGCAATAAAGCCCCTTTGGGAATGCTATTTACAAAACCTACTATAAAAATGGTAGCCGTTTCCATATCAATAGCCATAGCACGCGTTTTTACTAAATATGCCTTAAAATCTTCATCGTGCTCCCAAACTCTGCGGTTGGTAGTATAAACGGTGCCTGTCCAATAATCAATATCATGTTTTACAATACTGGTAGAAACTGCTTTTTGCATTCTAAAGGAAGGCAAAGCAGGTATTTCGGGCATTATATAATCATTGCTGGTTCCCTCGCCTCTAATGGCTGCAATAGGCAGAATTAAATCGCCCAATTTGGTTAATTTTTTCAGACCACCACATTTTCCAAGGAATAAAACCGCTTTAGGGTGTATAGCAGATAACAAATCCATGACCGTTGCAGCCATAGCACTACCCATTCCAAAGTTAATAATAGTAATATTTTCGGCCGTGGCAGATTGCATGGGCTTATCCTTACCATCAATATGTACATTGAATTTATGGGCAAATATTTCCACATAATTGGCAAAATTGGTTAATAAAATATATTCTCCAAATTTATCTAAAGGCACTCCAGTATAGCGCGGAAGCCAGTCATTTACTATTTCTTCTTTCGTTTTCATGGTATATTCTTCATGCAATAATCAAAATAAATAAACGAACATCCATAAAAATAATTCAGAACCACCCAACCAATTAGTAAATAGATGCGTAAAGTAGGTTAAAATACAAATTTAGCCGATTATTGAATAAATTTTTATACCCTAGATGGACAACGAGCTACTCAAGCTTATTAATTTATGTATTAAACAGGAAAGAAAAGCAGAAAGTGCTTTGTATAAATACTGTTTTACTAAATTAATGCCAGTATGCTATAAGTACTATCAGAATAAAGATGATATTGTAGAACAGGTAAATAAGGCGTATTTTAAAATATTAAACAGTTTAAAAACTTACAATAATGAAAAATCTTTTGATGCGTGGATAAAAACCATCATGGTAAACACCATCATTGATGAATTTAGAGTAAATAATAAACGTAATTCTTTGTTTATTGATAAATCAACGGAAGATATAGAAACAACTTTTCATCCCTTTGATTTAAACCAAGCGGAAGCTAAATTGACCGCAGATGATATTAATATTCATGTGCAGCAATTACCAGAAGCTAGCAAACTTGTATTTAACTTGTTTGCTGTGGAAGGCTATAACCACAAGGAAATAGCTGAAAAACTTGGAATAAGCGAAGGGACAAGTAAATGGCATGTAAACAATGCAAGAACCATTTTAAAAAGAAAACTAATTGATATGTTTCCTCAATTAAAACAAAGAGAAAAACTAGCATGACGGATAAAGATTTAGACAATTTAGTTAAAAACAAACTCAATGAAAAAACATTTGAGTTTAATAATGCCTACTGGGAGCAAGCAGAAGCCTTGCTAATTGCCCAGCGTGGAGCAGCTAAAGCAGCTCTGCTTTATAAAAGCTTTTTTTATGCTGCTAGTGTGGGTATATTGGCATTACTTAGTTGGTTTTTAGTTGCAAACCAAAGCACAAAAACAAATGGAATACTGGCTTCCAGCAATATAGAAACGCCAAAAACAAACAATGATTCTCCAAACGATATTATTGAAAACAAAGCAAATACGACCAATAAAACTGCTATTACCAATCAGGCAAACAAAATAATTTCAGAGAACAATGCTATAATACCAAGTAAGCAACCTGAAAAAACTACTCCTGAAAGCAATTCCAATCCAACCTATTCCGTTCCAGTGCAAAAAGACAATATGATAGAAGAAGAGGTATTAGCAGAGGAAATAATAATAGCAGAAGAAGGCAGTAGCAATAACTTCTTAGATCAGAAGCAATTG
>JANMIV010000320.1:0-5353 GCA_031375995.1 Bacteroidota bacterium | reverse complement strand
CTCTTCTTTACTCCGTCTAAGCTTTAGAAGATAAGGATTAGTATATAATTTGCCTATACTTTACCTGCTTCACCTAGAGAGCTGTTATAGCTCTTTATTATTTAGAATTAGTTACTCTTAAATAAGGTCTTTTATTACTCTTCGCTAGTTTATTTATATAACCTGTTTAATCTCCTTCTTTAGCTAGTTTAATAATAATCTACTTTACATCCTGCGACAAGCAAGATGACTTGTACACAATTCAAAGCCCCATTGGTCCTAAAATAACTGATATTATTTCTTTCCAATCAGTTTGAGAAAACCCCCTGTTTACTGATAACTTAGCATCGTTTTTAACCAAGTAAGATTTGCTAAACAAAGCAGTAAGCCAAGCAATGGAGTAATAGGCAAACCAATGCCTTTGTAAATCATTAATTATAAATCCCAATTGGGCATTATTAGCGCACCAATCTATTAAACCTATTATTTCATCATTGTTTAAGTGGTGCGTAAACAGGCAGGCTAGAGCAATATCAAATTCTATATTTAATGTTGGCAGTAGCCGATAATCTGTCTGTACAAAACTAATTTCTGGGAAATGAATGCATTTTTTTTTTGCGTAATCAATGCAGTCTTCTTTTAAGTCAACACCAATTAGTTTGAATTGTAAGTTGTTTTTACGAGCCCATTTAGCCATATGAACCAAATTGTCTCCTCCTCCGCACCCAATATCTATTATTGTATATGTTTTATCCTTGGCAAAAGTAAAACCTTTAAATCCCTTACTAGTAACCTCATGCCCACCCAGCCAAGTATTAATAATACCAAGTTCTTTTAAGTTTTGGTACAAATCAGATTGGGGAATATTGTCATTGTCTAATAATTCCTTTTGGAGAGATCTTTGCGAAAATTTAGACATTGTTAATTATAATTTGATAACTTTAATAAGTACTAGGTGTTGGATAGCTGATTTTGGATTTTCTTTGCAATTATACAATCAAAAAATACTATGAAAAAAATTACTTTTTTAATGATTCAGCTTATTGCGGTTTCTCAAATTGTTTTAGCAGAAGTTAAAACCCAAACACTAAACAAAACAGTTGATGCTGCTAATCCTGTTTTAGCAATTGATTTTAATGAGGATCAGGTAAATGATGTTAACTTTAACTTCCTTAGCTCCAATGGTTCCCTAAGTGTTACTGGTCAGACAAATGGCGGCTTTCAGTATAAGTTAGCAACAGAGGTAATTGCTGGTGTGAATAGTAAGCCAACAAAAGTGTTTAATAATAAGACATTTACCAATTTAACCACTTGGAAATCTACGGGCATTTTTTTACACAATACAGCTATTTCTTTCACTGGTTTTGCCGGCACCGGAAATCAATATATTGTTGGTAGAATGAATAGCTTTGGTGATAGTGATTATCGTTATTTTTGGATACTGATTAATTTAAATAGCGCAGGAACTCAATTATCGGTAATAAAGAGTGCCTATGAAAACGAAGCCAACGTAGCTTTAGTAACTGGAAGTGAAGGGCAAACTGGAGGAGGGGTTGGATTTAAGCTTTTAAGCACGGCAAAAGTATTTGCTGTTTATCCGCAACCTGCTAATAGAGAGATAGAGGTAGTTACAGATTTGCCAATTAATAACTGCAAAATATTTAGCATAAACGGACAATTATTACTTTCACAAAATATGTCAACAACCCAAACAATAGAAGTGGCCGACTTGCCAAAAGGTGTATATTTGCTTCAACTATTAAACAATAGCGATATTTACCACACTCAAAAAATAAGCATAGACAAATAAAATGAAATTAAACTCCTCACTAATAGCGGTAACAATTGGTCTAGGCTTAGGCCTTATGGGCTGCGGAAATAGTACTAATAGTAACATGGGTAAAATGGACAATACCAAAACAGACTCATTTGAAGTAGAAAGTGATCGCTTTGCCGACTTGCAAATACTACGCTATCAAATAGAAGGATTTGAAGAACTAAGTGCCAAACAAAAGGAGCTGGCTTATTACTTGTATGAAGCAGCCAATGCAGGTCGTGATATTATCTACGATCAAAAGTACAAACACAACTTAGCTATTAGAAAAACAATAGAAGCTATTTTCAATAGTTACAAAGGAGATAAAAGCAAGGCGGAATTTAAGCAGTTTGAAACCTATGCCAAACGTGTTTTCTTTTCCAATGGAATACACCATCACTATTCCAATCTAAAATTTGTGCCTGAGTGTTCTTTTGAATACTTTAGTGAATTGGTAAAAAATAGCGATGTGGCACAATTGCCTCTACAAAATCAAAGTATTGAAGCTTTTATAGCCAGTATGCAGCGCATTATTTTCGATCCTAAATTTGACCCTAAATCGGTTGATTTGGCTTCCGGAATTGACAATGTAAAAGCATCGGCTAATAATTTTTATGAAAATATAAGCCAAAAAGAAGTAGAGGCTTATTACGATAGCAAAATTAAAAAAGACGATACACAGCCAATAAGTTGGGGCTTAAATAGCAAAATGCTTAAAGAAAATGGCAAAACCATTGAAAAGGTGTGGAAAGTGGGTGGTATGTATGGTGTAGCTATAGAGAAAATAGTTTTTTGGCTTGAAAAGGCAATCAATGTAGCTGAAAATGACAAGCAAAAAGCAGCATTGGTACTTTTAGTAGAATTTTATAAAACAGGCGATTTAAAAAAGTGGGATGAATACAATATAGCTTGGGTAAACGATACCGAAAGCAGATTAGATGTTGTAAATGGATTTATAGAAGTATATGGAGATGCCATAGGTAAGCGGGCTAGTTTTGAAAGTGTAGTTTCTATGAAAGATATGGAGGCAACCAAACGCATAGCTGCCGTGGCTAAAGAAGCACAATGGTTTGAGGACAATTCGCCCATTATGCCAAACCATAAAAAGAAGGAAGTAAAAGGAATTACGGCCAAAGTAATTACAGTAATACAAGAGGCAGGAGATGCAGCACCTTCTACGCCTATAGGCATTAACTTACCCAATGCCAATTGGATTCGTCAGCAGCATGGAAGTAAGTCTGTTTCGCTCAGTAATATTGTACATAGCTATAATATAGTTTCAGCTAAAAGTCCAATGCTAAAAGAGTTTGCAGAAAACGAAGCACAAATTGAACGTGCTAAAAAGCATGGTGCTTTGGCTGGCGATTTACATACCGATTTGCATGAAGTAATTGGCCATGCTAGTGGACAAATAAACAAAGGAGTAGGCGATCCTGATCAAACCTTGAAAAACTATGCAAGTACATTGGAAGAGGCGCGTGCTGATTTAGTTGCATTGTATTATATATTAGATAATAAATTGGTAGAAATGGGTGTTATGCCAAGCCTTGAGGTGGGTAAAGCCGAATATGATGGTTATATTATGAACGGTTTAATTACACAATTGACACGTTTGAATATTGGTGAAAACCTAGAAGAAGCGCACATGCGCAATAGGCAATTGAATGCCAAATGGGCTTATGAAATGGGCAAGAAAGACAATGTAATTGAGTTTATTAAACGTGATGGGAAAACCTATGTACGTGTGAATGATTATGAAAAATTGCGTAATTTATTTGGACAATTATTGAAAGAAATACAACGGATTAAATCGGAAGGTGATTACAAAGCCGCAACTGCTTTAGTAGAAGGCTACGGTGTTAAAGTAGATCAAACTTTATTGAAAGAAGTGAAAGAACGTTTCAATAAGTTAAATGTGGCTCCTTACAAAGGTTTTATTCAACCCAAATTAATTCCAGTAATGGAGGGCGATAAAATGGTAGATGTACAAGTTACTTATCCCAACGATTTCTTAAACAATCAATTGGAATTAGGCAAGCAGTATGGAATTCTTCCAGTAAAGAACTAAAAATAGTGCATAATAATTTTTGCTTAAAAGCCACCTCATAAGGGCGGCTTTTAATTTGAAACACATTTAATATTTGAGCAGATAATGGATGGAATGGTAGAAAAATGGAAAGCAAAGGGGCAATACTTGTCTTTTCAGAATAAAAGTATTTTCTATATACAAGAAGGAAAAGGAGAGCATTTACTCCTTATACATGGTTATCCATACAACAGTTTTGAATGGAAGGATACCATTGCGGAATTAGCAAAAACATATACAGTTACTATTTTTGATTTATTGGGAATGGGCTTTTCAGATAAGCCTGCAAACCATAAATACAGTTTTGAAGAATATAGTGAAATTGTAAATACCTTATTGATAGCCTTAAATATTAATTCTACACACATTTTATCTCATGATTTGGGGGTAAGTGTAGCACAAGAATTACTTGTTAGAGAAAAAGAAGGCAAAAACAATTTCAGCATAAAATCTCTGGCTTTTATGAATGGGAGCTTGTTTATAGATGTATATAAGCCAAGATTGATTCAAAAGTTGTTGTCAAAATCTCCTACCTTTATTGGAAAGACACTGAGTAAAATATTAAACAAGAAAATGATAAACAATTCTGTCAAATCGGTTTTTGGACCATTTACTAAACCCTCCGATGATTTTTTAGATAAACAATGGGATATTTTAAATTACAATGATGGTAAAAGTATTTCCTATCTTATAGGTAGGCTTGTTTTTGAAAAGTATAATTATTTGCACCGTTGGGTTGATGAAATGATAGCAACTAGCATACCCATGTGTTATATATGTGGTCCATGCGATCCCAATTCTGGTGCACACATGGCAAAGCGATATGGAGAGTTAATTCCAAACGCCAAAATATTTTTGCTAAGTGAAAATATTGGACATTGGCCTATGCTTGAGGCGCAGGAAGAAACATTAGCGGCATACAGCAAATTTAGAAGCGAAATATAATCCAGTTTAGTTTCTACCGCTTTTTATTATCATACTTGCCATAAAACAAAAAAGACACCAATAAATCGGTGCCCTCTTTGTACATTACTAAATCAATAAAAATACTTATTGTTGAACAATATCAGCTTGTGTAGTATAAAGTAAAGCTACTAAATCATCAACCAATTGCTTTGAATTAGCCGAAGTAACTCCATTTTTGGCTAAACCAGTTCCTATGTCACCAACAAATTTATCAAAATCGGCTTTATTGGCTTTTACTGCCATGCGAGGGTGTTTTGCAGGGTCATGTGCATCTTTCATGCTTTTTCCTGTATAAGCATAATTGGCATTTTTTGAGCCAGTAGCTGCACACATAAAATCGGTAAAGTTTTCACTTAAAGCGGTTAATCCAGATGTATTACCAGCACCTAATTCTGCAAATAATGGCGCAAAGTATTTTGCTAAAGCAGGGTCAGCGGCAATTACATTGATAGAACTGTCAACAACAGCACGCAGTGTTAAACGTCCCTTTTCAATCATTGTATTGG
>JANMIV010000307.1:0-2405 GCA_031375995.1 Bacteroidota bacterium | reverse complement strand
GTCAATTAATGGTAGGTAAATGCTTTTTGCTATGCGGGTGCAAATAGCTGCGCTAGCGCGTATATATATGGCAAAATTAATTAGTATTCCAAAGGTTTGTGCATGTTTTTGACTATAATGCTTTTGAGCAAAAATAATCATGGCCTTGTAAAAGGTAAATACAAAGTTTACGCTTGTTTTTTTTGTGCTTTCTCCTTTATAATGAATAATGGTAGTATCATGAAAGTAATAGTTAAAATAGCCACCTTTGGTAACTCTGTAGCTTAAATCTATATCTTCTCCATACATGAAATAGTCTTCGTCAAGCAATCCAATTTTATCTAAAACAGATTTTCTTAACATCATAAATGCACCAGCAAGTACATCTACTTTATGGGTTTTGTTTTTATCTAAATAGCCCAAGTGATATTTACCGAATCGTTTTGATTTGGGAAATAATGCTGCTAAACCAAAAATTTTGTAAAAAGCTACATCAGGAGTAGGTAAGCCTCTTTTACTTTCTGGTAAGTATTTTCCTGAACCATCAATCATTTTAACACCCACTGCACCAGCATCTGGAGTGTTTTCCATAAATTCAATTACTTTATGGAAACATTCTTCTTCTACCACTGTATCTGGGTTAAGAAGCAATATGAAATCTCCTTTTGCCACCCTAATGGCTTGGTTATTAGCTCTGCTAAACCCTACATTTTGTTTGTTTTCTATAAGGATAACGTCATTGGCAAATTTGTGCTTAATCATTTCACAACTGCCATCAACAGAATTGTTGTCAACTACAAGTATCTCAGCATCAGTGCCAACACAGGCTTTTTTTGCCGAGTGAATGGCTTGCTCTAAAAAGTACTTTACGTTATAGTTTACTATTACTATTGATAATTTCAAATCAGATGTCCCACAAATTTTAAACAAGCAAATATATTATTTGCTAGCAGGTTTTGTGTTAAATTTTCGTTTTATGGATTTTATTTACAATTGAGCAACAATTAAGAGTAGTTTTGGGTAAAAAATAACGATTTATAGTTGTATTTATTGATTAAAAAACTTTGTTTGCCTTCTGGTTTTTAAGTGATAGAATAAGATATGAAATGGATTAAAAATCTGATTTTAGGATTTAATATATTAGCAATTATTGCATTAATTGGTGCTTATTTAGCTGCTTATGTTAGCCCTAGTCAGTTTTGGTATATTGCTTTTTTGGGACTTAGTTTCCCAATAATACTCATTATTAACTTTCTTTTTGTGTTTTTTTGGGCTTTTGCTTTTAGCAAGCATGTTTTCCTCTCTTTTATAGTAATTCTTTTCGGTTTTGGTACCATACAGCGGTTTATTCAATTTGGAACAGTTAAAGAGTCTGAAGCAAAAAATGCACTGAATATTGTTGATTTCAATACCAAATCGTTTGGAGCATTTGACGAAAAGAAGTTTGACCCCAATGTTTTTTTTGATGTTTTATCAGTTGTTAAACCTGATATTTTTTGTTTTCAAGAATTTGCCTCTTACAATACAAAAATGGATCAACGCATGTTTGAGCGGCTTTTTGAAGAGTACAAAGGTTTTTATAAGTTCAATCTGAATGCCGATAGTAAGCCTTATTCGGGTTATAGTATAAGTATTATGAGCCGTTATCCAATTGTGAACTCAGGCTTTGTAGAAAGATTAAATAGCGGTGGCAATTGCACCATATATGCCGATATAGTGTTTGGTGGAGATACCATTAGAATTATCAACACGCATTTAAAATCTATAGCTTTTGATAAGGAAGACTACAAAGCGGTAGAGGGCATAAAAGAGCCAGATAAAGAAGTGAGTTTGTTTGATGTAAAACACATAGCTTATAAATTGAAAAAGGCATTTATTATCCGATCAAAACAAGCAGAAGCTATCCGTAAGTTTATTGATACTTCACCTTATAAAATTATTCTAACGGGAGATTTTAACGATTCACCAGCTAGTTATGCATACAATATAATCCGTGGCGATATGAAAGATGCATTTATTGAAAGTGGGTCAGGATTTAGCTCTACTTATATAGGCAAAATGCCTTCATTTAGAATAGACTATATACTGGCAAATAAAGATTTTGAAATAGTAAATTATAAGCCCCATACTTTGAACTTTAGCGATCATAAAATGATAACAGCAACTGTGAAAGTGAAATAACTATTTTTATAAGTATAAAATTTGTAGCATTGCATTATGGCTTTTGAAGTAACAATATTGGGTAATAGTAGCGCATCGCCTACACTTAACAGACATCCCAGCGGCCAATATTTAAATATACTCGACCACCATTTATTGGTTGATTGCGGAGAGGGGACGCAAATGCAATTGCAAAAGTATAAAATAAAAAAGTCTAGAATCAACCAAATATTTATTAGCCATGTGCATGGAGACCATATTTTAGG
>JANMIV010000296.1:0-4432 GCA_031375995.1 Bacteroidota bacterium | reverse complement strand
ATAAACATAAACATAAAATAATAATTCTCCACCGTATCTTAGTCTAGTTGTCCAAAGACATTCATAAAGTTCATAATGAAGTTCGTTAGACAATATTATTTTTTCTAATTGGAAGTCTTCAATGGTTCTTTTATGAAGTGTCTCAAAAAATAGATTAGTAAAACTTAAGGGAATTAAATTGAACTTTGTTATTCTATCTATAAGATTTGAAAGTTCAGTTTTTGTCTCTAAAAATGATTCAACTTCATTTGGATTAATTGAATTTATTTTTCCAAATAAATTAATTAGACTTTCATAATATTTTCGAGTTGTTGTCATTTATAATTTGTTTTCTGACTATCGTTCCTAACGTTTCGATGCCTTGCGACAGTAGCGGAAAAGCGAGTTGCGATTTGTCCGCTAATATAAAGTTTTTTCGTGAACGACACACGAACTTCCTGAAAACTAGCTATTGCGCGAGACCGCTGTTGGCAGTAGTTGTTTTTAGACTTCACTGTCATTTTTGAATGTATTTTCGAAATAAGCTTTATAGTCTTTGTATGTTATTGTTTCAAATCCTAAATTCATTTCCTTAACTACCGCACTTTCAATCTCATCAATAATTTGAAAAACCTTTTCTGGCTTTGGAAAATTACCATTGTATTTGTCCTTTAACTTTGACAATCTTTTGTAAAATAATGTATAAAATACATCACAAAATAATTCATTAACAGATATTGTTTTAAATTTCAAATCGCTTTTTGGTAAATAAGAATTTGTTAAAACATAGAGTCGCGCTGTTTTTTGTTGTATTGTTTCTTCTCTTATGTTTGATAAAAAATCGTTAAGATTACTTTCAATTATCATCCAATCCCTAGTGTTTAGTTTTCCATCTAAATACCGTTCATTATTTTTTAAATCATTGGTGTACAAAAATGCTGTTTTATAATATCCTTTAAGCATGTTAATAATTTCAAGGATTTCTTCAAGTTTGCTAACACGAATCTGTTTTTTTACATTCTGATGAGAAATAAAAACAGCTGCTATTGAAATAACAATGGCAAAAAAAGGAAGAATAATTTTTACAATTTCAATTATGTTCATTTTCTAAATGTTGTTGTTTACAATTACCGCCAACTTAGATACATGTATGACTTTATCATACCTATTCCTTCCATTTGGGGTATATAGGTATGGTAAGAACCATCTTTTTTTTCTTTGCCATGTATCAATATACTACAAAGCATTAAATGAAATATTCGCTTTATACTAAAGCATAAATATATCGCTATTTAACTCATATTGGAATAGTTTGTGGCACGCTTCGCTTGGTGAGTTACATATTGTTTGTAATCGCCTTTGTATTTACAAACATATTTATTGTATCGGAATTTACTACTTAAAAATTAAAAAAATAAGTAGGGTATTAAAAAGAGCGGATGGCAATGTACCAAAGGCTTTACAAGCAGATAATAAGGGCTGATATGCCTGGAGTTGATGCTTTTATTGACGGCTAGTAGGTAGGCTTGCACAAAGTTGAAAAGGGGCAATGTACCATTGCTATATGGAAGTGCATATTGCCTGCCTATGGTATATTTATTTTTGCTTCTTGCTATGCTTATAAGCATTGTAATACGAGCAAATAGGGGATATGTTGCGCCTATACTATGGCTAGAGAAGTGTTGGGTAGGCAATGCTTGTGTATGGGCTATTTTTAAGTACTTGCCTAAAACCAATGGAGTTATTGGCTTATGTTGATGCCCTTGCCCATAGCGGTAGTTTGCTTATTCCATATCGGTTTTACTATTTGTGGGTTCGGTATAGGGCAAAAAAAACACGGACTGAATCCGTGTTTTGGGCTGGCATAGCTATTGTGTGTTTTTGGGCTTAGTGCTAGCTGCTTTTTTGGCTGAGGTAGTGGTTTCTTCTATTACATCAAAACCCCAGTCGCCCAATGCTTTGGGATTGGTTTTGTTTTTACCTAGCAGTATATCGCGTAGGCCCGTAATAAAAAACCTTGCACTACCTTGCTGGTTTACACTTGCTTTTTTAGCGGTACCCAAAGCATTGTCTCGGGTAAGGGTTAGCTCTTTGGCCAGCTTGGTTAGTTCTTTTTGCCGCGTGTTGGCATCGGTAGCAATGGTAATTTGCTTTTGTAGTTGTGCTAATTCTTCCGCAGAAAAATTGCTTTTGTCTTTTAGACTTTGCTCTTTTCGTAGAATGGCATTGCTGAGCGCAATCAAATCATCTACGTTTGATGGGATGATGACTTTCATAATTTTCTTTTGTTTTATGCCTCCACAAGTGTTATGGCTACAACTTATATTGGCTGTTATTAATGTATTTGCTATTGATAACGAGCGGAGTAGTTTAATTATTGCGTTACTGTATAAAATAAAATTAATTATTTGTATAACTTATTATTTCTCAGCAACTTAATTTTTAAAAGTAGCTACAAGTGGGCTTGTAAATGGTACTAAAAATGGGTTTCCGAGCATTCAAAAAACCATTTTTTGCATCCAAACTGTCCTTCCAGGGATTCAAACTGTCCTTCCGGAGATGCAAACTGTCCTTCCGGAGATGTAAACTGTTCTTCCCGAGATTCAAACTATGCTTCCCGAGATGCAAACTGTCCTTCCAGGGATTCAAAAAACCCTTCCAGCTATCCAAAATGTTCTTCCAGAGATTCAAAATGTTCTTCCGGAGATTCAAACTATGCTTCCCGAAATGCAAACTGTGCTTCCTGAGATGCAAAATGAATTGATTGAAAAAGGGGTGGGTACTGTTTAATAAAGTGTGTAAAGGGATATTGGGTATAGCTATTAAGCAGGGCCCTAAAAGCAACAAAGACCGCCTTGTAAAGGGCAGTCTTTGCAGTATATATTATATATAAGTATGGGTGGCTACTGTGTGCAGAAGCGGCTGTACTTATTTTTTGCCTAAATTATTCAAATCAACCCCACGTTTTTTAGCCATGTCTTCCAGTTTTTGTTGGAATTTCGATTTTTGTTGGGGTTTCTTTTTATTTTCTTGCAATTGGCTGTGGAGTTTCTTTTCATCTACAAAAAACTTAATGGTAAGCTGTTGTAAAATAGTAACCAAGTTAGATACAAAGTAGTAGTAGTTTAAGCCAGCCGCAAAGCTATTTAAGGTAAATAAAAATACTACTGGCATTATCAGTCCTAGCCATTTCATTTGCCCGGTAACTCCTGTAGCTTGGTTGTTGTACAAAGCATATACTACTGACGATACTGTCATTAACAAAGCAAATAAACTTACGTGGTTGCCATACAATGGTATGGAGAAAGGCAGGTTATATATATTGTCGAAGGTTGATAAATCTTCCGCCCACAGAAAACTTTGTTGGCGTAGCTCAAAAGCCGAAGGGAAAAACTGAAACATGGCAAACAAAATAGGCAATTGCAGCAGTACTGGAATACAACCCCCAAACGGATTTACACCCGCCTTGCGGTACATTTTCATGTTTTCTTGCTGTATTTTAGTCATGTCATCGCCCAACTTCGCTTTTATTTCATCCAACTCAGGTTTTAGCAAGCGCATTTTAGCAGCACTCAAATAGCTTTTATATACCAAAGGCAATAAGGCTGTTTTAATAATAAGCGTTAGCAATAGTATTATAATACCAAAACTGCCTATGTATTTGCTCAGGAACGAAAATACATTTACCACTATATACTTATTTACCCAACGGAATATACCCCAGCCCATAGGCACTATTCTTTCTAGCGATATGCCTAGCTTTTCCAAGGTTTTATAATGGTTGGGGCCATAGTATATTTTCATGGCAAAACTTTCGTCAGCACTGTGGTTATAAGGTATGGTTAGTATGGCATTGAATTTTCTCAAACTGTTTTTGTACGGATCGTTTTTGGTTTCCAATACGGCATCGGTAAAGCCTTTATCGGCTATAATGGTTTGGTTAAAATACTGTTGCTTAAAACTTACCCATTGCAAATCGCTGGCTATGCTTTCTTTTACCTCTTTGCCTTCAGAAAGGGAGTTAGGCTCATCATCTTTTATGCGGTAGTATATGGTGGAAACACGTTCCTCGGCTTCGCGGGTTTTTTCCTGCGCCCTTATATTGGTTACCCAGTTTACATCAATACTGGTTCTGTTGCGCTGTATTATATTTTCCATACCTACTAGGCGTATGGCATATTTTAAAATATGGCTATCGGCATCAAAAGCATAGTTTTGCTCTATGTATTGGTTAGGGCCTACGCTTACTCTCATACTTAGGCTTTTGCCATTTTCTGCCACGGTAGGGCTAAAGTATAAGTCGCCAGTATTTATTATTTTGTTGTCCGTAGTCGGAAAATCAAACGATTGTTGGTTTTCAGCCCCATCCATCAGCAATAGGTTTTCCTTGCTGTAAGTACTGTATTTTTTTAACTGTACTTTGTATATTCTACCTCCCTTATTGCTAAAGGTA
>JANMIV010000295.1:0-8254 GCA_031375995.1 Bacteroidota bacterium | reverse complement strand
ACTATTCTTTACATTCATACGCACCACATCGCCCTTATTGAAAAACAAAGTTGGCCCCCATATTTTACCATTAATACCGCCCGTTATAGTTTGATTGCCTGTTTTTACAAGCTGAGCAAAAGTATCCTTTATATTTAAGTTAAATTCCTTGCCCGCAAGCGTATCAGGTATCCAAAGCGTATTATACGTTTGCGCCCATAAGGTGCTTGACGAAAACACCAAAAGGGCCAATGCACCTTTCCTTATTCTATTGTTCAAAAGCAAGCTTCCCATACTTTATTTAATTATTATGATACAAAATAGATTTATTTTAAGAAGTAAAATGTTATGGTATTGTTATAATGTTTTATAAAATTAAGCACAAATCTTATAAAATTATATTCCATAACACACCCACCCTAAGTGCAATGCACTTTAGACTATATTATTTTCCAAATCCTTCGAATTGGCAAACTAAAATGCGCCATTTTCTTTCACACGCTCCTAAACACGCTTATAGTAAAAACGCAAGCAGCATAAACACCTGAGAATCGCATTTTTTCATTTATGCCATTAAAACATTAGCTTTGATTCGTTTTCGGACAGCTTGCCTGCCTATAGCAGCGCAAGCAAGTAGCAACATACATAATGTAATATATATATGACTCCAATAAACAAACGAATCCATGCAGGGTTTCTACTCATTACGGCATCCTTATTATTGGCTTCTTGCCAAGTAGGGCGCTTTATTTTTTACAACTTTGCCGATATAAACGACCATAAAAAATTTCAGTCAAGGGCTTTGACGGCTAACTCATTGCACTACTATTTTCAAACAACAAATTCAGGTAAATTTCCAAAAGAACTAAACGGCACTCCGTTTGACCAATACCTGGAGAAAAACAATACCGTTGCCTTTTTAATTATTAAAAACGATACCATCCAATACGAAAAATATTTTAAAGGGTACAATAAGCAAAGCATAGTACCTTCCTTTTCCATGGCAAAATCAGTCACATCTATTTTAATTGGTTGTGCCATTGACCAAGGCTTCATTCTATCTGTTGACGAGCCCATTACCAAATACATTCCTGAACTGAAAAAAAATGGTTTTGATAAAGTAAGCATCAAACACCTTTTACAAATGACATCAGGAATACAGTTCAATGAAAGTTATATCAATCCGTTTGGCGATGCTGCTTCCTTTTACTACGGACTCAATCTGAGAAAAGAAATTTCAAAAATGAAGTTGAAAACAGAACCAGGTAAACAGTTTGAGTATATAAGTGGCAATACCCAACTATTGGGTTTGGTTTTAGAGCGCGCATTAAAAGGTAAAACCATTACTTCCTACCTACAAGAGCAACTATGGACACCGCTTGGAATGGAATACGATGCCTCTTGGAGCATAGACAGAAAAAAGAATGGCCTAGAAAAAACATTTTGTTGCATAAACGCAAGAGCAAGAGACTATGCCAAAATAGGACGACTCTATAAAAACAAAGGCAACTGGAACGGGAAACAAATTGTTTCGCAAACATGGGTGGAAGAATCAACCAAATTAGATACCAGCAATGGCAGTGCACATGACTATCAATACCAATGGTGGCTGCCCACACCTAATGAAGACTTTATGGCAGAAGGTATTTTAGGGCAATTTGTTTATGTAAATCCGTCAAAAGATTTAATAATAGTAAGGCTTGGAAAAAATGAAGGAAAAGCAGACTGGTGGATAATTTTCACTTCATTGGCAAAAGCATATTAAATATGACTAGAAACTAGAATATAGCAGACAACTAGCAAAAAAACAGCTTTAATAGTGCTTCAACCAAGCTTTATATCCGCTTGCTAAAGTATGCAGTAGTGGCATACTGTTTTGTAAATCTAAATTACCTTTATTTGGAAGAACCCTTGAAACATGACAGCACTTGAACAAAACATCAAATCTTACTTTGGAGTAATTGCCACTGACGACTTGCAATCAATAAGTGCGTTATTCAAATTAACCACCCATAAAAAGGGCGATTTTTTATTGAAATCAGGCAGACGATGCGATAAACTCAGTTTTGTACAATCAGGTATTTTGAGAATATTTGTAACCACTGAAGACAAAGAAATAACCCAATGGATATCTACAAAAGGCTATTTTTCGACAGACCTATCCAGTTTTATATTCGAAACACCCGCTCGTTGGACTATTCAAGCACTTACCGATACCGAAGTTTACTCCATAACAAAAGAAGATTATAAAAAAATTGGTGATGCCATTCCCACATGGAACGAACTGGAAAAACTATTTCTCATACGTTGCTTTACCATATTGGAAGACCGAATTTTTAGCCACCTATCTATGACCGCAGAAGAAAGATATCATTTCTTCTTTGAAAACAATAGAGAACTCTTTAATCAAGTGCCATTGCAATACATTGCTTCCTTACTTGGAATGACACCCGAAACATTCAGTAGAATAAGGAAAAAGTCCCTTTCTTGATTTCTTGATTTTTGTCAAGAGCAAAACCATTGTTCTGCTACACCTTTGTAGCGTAATAAAAAACGAACAAATGAAATATGTAACAACCATGATGCTTATGGCATTTTTAAACACAACAGCTATGACAAAAGAAATCAAAACGGAAATTTTAATTAATGCAATACCTGAAAAAGTTTGGAACATTCTTATCAACTTTAACAATTATCCAAACTGGAATCCCTTTATAAAATCCATAAAGGGAGAAGTAAAAGTCGGAAATAAAATAACCGCTAGAATTGAACCACCAGCAGCAAAAGGCATGACCTTTAAACCAAAAGTGCTCACTTTTGAACCCAACAAAGAATTTAGTTGGCTAGGGCACTTATTGTTTGCTGGCCTTTTTGACGGAGAGCACAAATTTGAATTGATTGATAACGGAAATGGAACAACTACCTTTATACAAAGTGAAAAATTTAAAGGAATATTGGTGCCCCTTTTCACAAAACTACTTGATGTAAATACAGTGCAGGGCTTTGAACAAATGAATAAAAAACTGAAAGAATTAGCCGAACAGCAATAAGTGTTCGCAAGCACCCAACGCACTACTTAGTCAAAAGTACTTCCTTTGGAAAGCCAAACTGTGGATTGAACAAAAATTCTTTATCTGTCAAAGTGAGCAAAAAAGCAGTTAAATCTACCTTTTCATTGGAGCTTAGTACAATTGGCTTTTGTAGTTGCTTTGCCAATGTTTTATGGGCTTGAATACCCGTAGTATAATGCTTTAATACATCGCCAATTTTCTTAAATCTGCCATCGTGCATGTAAGGATTAGAAAACTCAATATTGCGTAAGGTTGGCACCTTAAACTTCAAAGCATCTTTTGTCTTTTGTGTTATTTTTGCCCTTCCCAAATCGTTTAAAGTAGTATCAATAGGCAATCCATTGTTTTCAAATTGCAAATTGGTAAACAATGGCTCTGTATGGCAAGTGACACAGTTTTGCTTAAATAATCTATATCCATTCTCCTCTTGGGCAGTAAAAACAGCCTCATTCCTTTGTACCTTATCGTATTTAGCATTAGCACTTACCAATACCAACATAAACTGTGCTATAGCTTTCAGTGTTTTCTCTCCAGTAATTATACTATCGCCAAAGGCATTATAAAAAAGAGACGGATATCTGCTTGTAGTCTTCAATTTATCAATCACATGGCTAATACTTTCATCCATTTCGTCATGATGGCGAATAGGTGCTAAAGCCTGCATATCCAAATGGTTGATAGCTCCATCCCACATAAACTGCTGGTGCCATGCCAAGTTCATCAATGCAGGAGAATTACGGGTACCTATTCTATCCTCTATGCCATGGCTTAAAGCATGATCAACATGGGTAAATGCAGTATATTGTGAATGACAACTAGCACATGAAACCGTGTTGTTTCTAGAAAGAATTGGATCATAAAACAATGCTCTTCCTAAAAATATTTTTTGCTCCGTTAAGGGATTCTTATCAAAGTTATATTGCGGTTTTGGCCAATTAGAAGGAACGCTAAAAAGTACCTTTTCAAATGCCATAAAAGCACTTGAAATAAGTACCATAAAAACTAAAACAATGGCTTTACTTCTCATTCATTAGTAGCGGTAAAAATAATACTCAATTGATTAGAAAGCTTTACCGCCAAATCATTGGGCGACATAATATGGTTTTGTTCTTTCAGATTTAAAGTTGACAACCATTTATCAATGGCTATATCAATATTTACTTGACTCTGCTTTTGAATATTTAAACTTATATTTTGCAAAGTATTGTGAGGATATTGGTATCCACCCAGGTGAAATACAAATTCCTGATTGCGGGTAGCACATAAACTGCTTTTTCCTTCCAACTTAAAATTAATATATCCGTTTTGCCATGTCCAGTACATACCCTTGGTTGGATCCAAATCGCCCCCCAAAGCACCACTGTAATTGGTAATACTATCAATTCCTACATTAAACCTGATGGCATCAAAAACAATATTTGGTGGCACATTCAACAGCAAATTTGTACTTACACTATCGGCAGCATCTACTAAATGAAAACTGTTTTTCTCTTTAAAAACCACTTCCTTTTTATTCAATAATTCAATGGTAGAAATATAAAATTTACAGGTTTCAATTAAAATACTATCCTTTCCGCTCAGAGGGTAATACTTTTCATTCAAAACCAATTTTTGGGATTGAAAAGTTGGCTTAAAAACGATAGTTGTTTGCGAAAACAAACCAGACATCCCTGCCAATAAAAGAATAAATAAAGCGCATTTCTTATTAATCATTACACCATTTTTTTAATTAATACCAAATCCAAGTGCTTACTTTGGCTTCTTGTCTAAAATCTTCCCCTGACCTATAAATACTTACAAACACATCATGCGTTATTTCTTCAGCATCTTGCGCATTTTGTACGTACTGTAATGCCAAGTTATATACTAATTTCTTGTACTGATTGTATAACTCTTCTATGTTCAATTTAAAACCAATAATAAAACTATTTATTTACTTGAACAAAAGCTGCTGCACAAAACAAAAGAGCCGCCCATTTGGACAGCTCTTTTACATAATAAATTATTAATTACAATGTCAATATTACACTGGAATTGACTATCTATACATTACTTCTTTTACTGCTGTTACTATTTGCTTTACGCTTGGCAAAAAAGCCTCAACAAAAGTAGGTGCATAGCCCAATGGAGTATCTGCTGTATTAATTCTTCTGATAGGAGCATCTAAATAATCAAATGCATTTTTTTGCACCATATAGGTAATCTCGGTACTAATATTGGCTAAAGGCCAAGCTTCTTCAACTATTACCAACCTGTTTGTTTTCTTTACAGATTCAATAATGGCATCATAATCAATTGGGCGTACCGTGCGCAAATCGATTATTTCGGCACTAATGCCATCTTTTGCCAATTCTTCGGCAGCAGCATAAGCCACCTTTATTATTTTACCAAATGAAACAATCGTTACATCTGTTCCTTCTCTTTTTGTTACCGCCTTACCTATAGGAATTAAATATTCCTCTTCTGGCACTTCTCCCTTATCGCCATACATTTGCTCACTTTCCATAAAAATAACAGGATCGTTATCTCTAATAGCTGTTTTCAACAAACCTTTAGCATCATACGGATTAGAAGGTACCACTACCTTTAAACCAGGGCAGTTTGCATACCAGTTTTCAAATGCCTGGCTATGTTGCGCACCCAATTGACCAGCACTGGCTGTAGGCCCTCTAAATACCATTGGCATATTAAATTGTCCACCGCTCATTTGGTACATTTTAGCTGCGGAATTAATTACTTGATCAATGGCTACCAATGAAAAGTTAAATGTCATAAACTCTACAATAGGACGCAAACCATTCATAGCAGCACCAACAGCTATTCCTGCAAAACCCAATTCTGCAATAGGGGTATCAATAATTCGTTTTTCACCAAACTCCTCCAACATACCTTGGCTTACTTTGTAAGCTCCATTGTATTCGGCAACCTCTTCACCAATTAAAAATATATCTTTATCTCTACGCATCTCTTCATTCATAGCTTCGCGTAAAGCTTCTCTAAATTGTATTACTCTCATTATTTTTATAAAAAGTGTTGCAAAAATAGTCGGATTACAATGCTTTCAAATAGAAATTCAAAAGTTTTTTGCATTTCCTGAACCCAATTAAAGCATTCATTCCAAAATTCTTAATTTACTTGGCAGCCAATAGTGCCTTCATTTTTTCTTCTAAAGTAAACTCATCACCCTCCAAGTAACCAGCATGGCTATACACTATATTGCCTGATTTGTCGAGCAGATAAGTATGGGGAGGATTTACTACATTCATGGCACGCATCATATCACTGTTTACGTCCAATAAAACGTCAAAAGGCCATGCTTGTCCATCAATATATGGTTTCACTTTCATTACATTTCTGGCATTATCAATAGAAACAGCCACTACAATTACATCGTACTTTGTTTTCCATTCATCGTACAACTCATTGATGTTGTTTAACTCCTTTTTGCAGGGTGTGCACCAAGTAGCCCAAAAACTAATAATTACCATTTTACCCTTTTTGCTGTAGTCTTTTACATTTACCAGCTTACCATTTATGTCCTTTAAGTTTAAATCAGGCAAGGTTTGTTTTTGTTCTTGGGCGTGTATTTGTAGAAAATAACATACTGCCAATAGCACTATAATGAGTTTTTTCATAATCTTAAATAAAAATTGATGGGCTAAATAAGAGCTTATAATCCACTTATCAAAATTATTGCCAAATTTTTCGTCAAAAAAGAATTTTATAAAAAGTTTCTGCATTTTTGGCAAGCATTTTGTAACCTTGAAGAAAATTTATAAAAACACCACCATGAAAAAGATATTGATAATACTAAGTGTAGCGGGAATATTTGCTAGCACTTCTTGCGGAAACAGAAAAATTGAAAGGGTAGATCCTAATACACAAACTGATATAAGTGGAAGATGGAATGATACCGATAGCAAACTTGTAGCGGAAGAAATGACAAAAGACGTACTAACCAGGGCTTGGATTGGCAATTTTGAGAAAAAATACAACAGAAAGCCTGTAGTAATTATTGGAAGTGTGCGCAATAAAACCAGCGAATACATTGATGCTACCATGTTTATAAAAAATATGGAAGTAGCCTTTATCAATGAAGGCCGAGTAAGTGTAGTACAAAGTGCGGACGAACGCAACCAAGTGCGGGAAGAAAGAAATGACCAACAAACCTTTGCCAGTGAAGAAAGTAAGAAGAAATGGGGTAAAGAAAAAGGCGCTGACTTTATGATGAATGGCGTAATAACTTCTATTACTGACGAATACAAAAACCGCAAATCAGTTGCTTACCAAATAAACTTAGAATTAAGTGATTTAGAAAGCAATGAAAAAGTTTGGATTGGCCAAAAGCAAATCAAAAAAATGGTTAAAAACTAAAAGCCAAGCATCTTGCAATACCATACTGTTATAAACCACAAAATGGTATATAAGAACTTATGCAATAAGGTATTAAAAAGATTTTTCTATTTAATGTCCAACAATACGTATTACCTAAACTCTACAACCATCAAATCACGTTTATTTATATTATTGATTGTTTTTTCTTTCTTAATAAGTGGCTGTTCCACTTATTACCGAAAAAACTATGATTTAATGCAAGCCGTCTATACTGGTAATCTCAACAAAGCAGAAGGCTTAATGAAAGACAAAAAATGGGCAAAGCCAAAACGCAACAGACTCCTATTTTATTTAAACAAAGGTACTGTGCTTTGGATGAATGGTAAAAATACCGAGAGCAACTTATATTTTCAGAAAGCTGATTATTTTGTGGAAGACTTTAGAAAGAACTATGCCCAAAGTTTTGTAAGCCTTTTTACCAACCCAAGTTATACCACCTATAATGGCGAAACATTTGAGCAAGTATTGATTCATTATTACGCAACCATGAATTTTATTCAAATGGGCGATTACGATAATGCCTTGGTTGCTTGCAAAAGAATGATAACAAGCAGCCAACGCATTGATGATTTGTACAAAGGTAAAAATAAATACAAACGCGATGCTTTTGCGCACAATATATTGGGAATGATATATGATGCACAAAAAGATTACAACAATGCATTTATAGCATATAGAAATGCATATACTATATACGTTGAAGACTATTTACCTCAGCTAGGAACAGAAGTACCGCTCCAACTAAAAAAAGATTTGATACGCACCGCTAAACTCATTGGTTTTAGCGAAGAGGTAAACCAATACGAAAC
>JANMIV010000276.1:0-10758 GCA_031375995.1 Bacteroidota bacterium | reverse complement strand
CCTGTGAACTTACATTTCAATTGTTGTTTGTTTAATTTGTCACCGAGTCCTAACTTTTCCAAAAGTCTAATTAGGTCTATGTCATGAACTGCGTTTAAATTCGTTTTTATCATTGTGTCTGTTTTGTTATGTCGAAGCCTTACCGCTAACTTGTAGTTAAGGATGCTAAAATCATCCATATCTACCCAATTTGGGTTGGCTTGGTGTAGTTTTGCCTATCAAATGTATTCTTATTATTTAAAGCAACAAATGGGTGCTTTAGTGTTTGGTAGGTGGCTTGCGTTCTTATTGTTTGTATAAGTGCTTATATATAAGTGTAATAGCAAAAGGACGGCTAAATGAGGCAACAAGGCAAGCATAAAAATGTAGGGAAAACCCCACAAAAAAAGAGTGTTTTCCCTAAAGGTAGGGTGTTTTCCCTAGGGAAAATACTCTTTTGGGTTGTAAGTTGTTAAAAATGTGCTTGTTTGGTGGAAACATCAAACAAGGGAAACAAAGGGTAATTGTAAATTGGATATTCGATTCAATAAAAAAAGGAAAAAATAATCGCGTTATTTTTTCCTTTTTCCGTTCCATTATGCTCCATGAAACAAGCTTGTATAGGGCTTATGGAGCCTTATATTTTCTTTTAAAACTTATTGCACGTTCACATCAAAAGCCATGCGGGCTTGTATGCCTTGCACACGCATCATTTTATGTATGTCGTTGTACAATTTAAATTCTTCAGGGCTTAGGCTTCTTTTGGTAAAGTATAGGCTGGTTTCGTCTGCCATTTCTTTGAAAAAGTTTTCAAATGGGTTTTTCATTTCAGGGAAATTCACCGTTCTGGCATCGGTAAGTTTGGCTTTCTTTTTGGCTATTTCTATGGCTTTGTCTAAGCCGCCTAACTCATCTACTAAGCCAATTTTTTTGGCATCGTTTGCCGCCCACACACGGCCCTGTGCAATGCTATCTACTTGTTCTTTGGTCAATTTACGGCCTTGTGCTACTTTGCTAATAAAATCATCGTATATTTTGTCAACGCCTCTTTGTATAATGGTTCTTTCCGCATCAGTCAAAGGTCTGTCAACCGCGCCTAAGTCGGCAAACTCACCAAACTTTACGGTTTCAAACTTTATACCCATTTTGTTATTCAAAAGTTCTTTGGCATTAATCATTAATCCAAATACACCAATAGGACCTGTAATGGTATTGGGTTGTGCTACTATTACATCAGCGGGAGCTGCTATATAATAACCACCACTTGCGGCTACTGCGCCCATACTTACTATTACAGGCTTGGCTTTTTTAGCCAATATTACTTCGCGCCAAATAATATCGCTTGCCATGGCGCTTCCACCTGGTGAGTTTATGCGCAATACAATGGCTTTGTAACTATCGTCCAAACGGGCTTTTTTAATGGCTTTGGCTATGGTTTCGCTGCCCATGCTTTCGTCACTGCTTTCGCCACTTACAATATCGCCATTGCAGTATATTACCGCAATTTTATCATTGCTTACAGAAATATTGGGGTTGGGCGTATTTTTGTATTTACCTAAGCTAATGTATTTTACATCGTCAGTTTCTGCCAAACCTGTTAGTTTTTTTAGTTCAGCTTCCACTTCATCATCATATTTCAGTCCATCAGCCATGCCTAAAGTAGTGGCATCGCTTGGGTTTTGTATTTGCAATTGGTTAAAAACGGCTTCTACCTCTTCCACTGTTTTCTTGCGCGCCTTGGCAATATTTCCTGTCATGGTATGGTACAAACTGCCCATATACGAACTAATTTGCTCTCTATTGGCATCGCTCATTTTATCAGAAACAAGAGGCTCTCCAGCCGATTTAAACTTACCATGTTTAATCAATTCAGGGTTTACACCTATTTTATCAAACATGTTTTTAAGGTAAGGCACACTGCTCGATAAGCCATTCAATATTAACTCTCCTGCTGGATTGATGTATATTTTATCGGCTACTGAGCTTAAGTAGTATGATTTTTGGTCCACCAATTCCCCATAGGCTACTATAAACTTTTTCGACTTTTTAAAAGCAATCAGTTCATTGCGAATTTCTTCCAAGGTAGCAAAACTACCCATGGCAATGCCCATTTCAAGGTAAATACCTTTTATATTGTCATCAGCCGCAGCCTTTTGTATGTTTTTTAGTATATCATCTAAGCCAATCTCCGTTTTACTCTCAAAACTGGCAAAGTTGAAATTCTTAAACATATTATCACTGCTTCTTTCTGGTATATTGTAGTTTAAGTTTAGTTTCAATATAGAATTACTTTCTGCTTTGGTTTCTTTTTTATCTCCCTTACTGGCCAAACCAGCAATGGCTCCCGCCAGTATAAAGAATAATACCACTCCGCTTATAATAAAGCCAAGCATACTGGCAAACATAAATTTAAAAAATTGTTTCATGTAAATAGTTGTTTAATTATGGTGGCAATATAAAAGATATTGTATTGAAAGCGATATACTATTTATACCAACGAGTGCAGACAAAGATAAAAGGTATATTTTGGTCAGTTCGTTTAAATAAACGAAGCTAAATTTCCAATTATTTCAGGTTTTATTATCTTCGCCATCCCAAAATGGATACAACATTCGAAACTCAGCTTAATGCGCTTAAAGCCGATATAGATTTTTACAGTGAATCAATAAAAGAAGTGGCCGTAGATATGGTAACGGAAGGTTTTACCCAATATCCCGTATTTTTAGCCTCCGCACACGAGATAAAAATGGGCGAACTTATTCTTTCCATGCGCGATTTTGCCCGCGATAACGATATATATGCTTCAACCTTGGAAGAATTGGTGGAGCGCAAGGTGGTATTAGCCGATAAAGTATCCTTGTTCAAAGAAAATTACAAAAGCTACAAGAAGTTTTGCTGCGTATTTTGGGTAACACCAGCATCGGCACAATTTGTATATATACCTTATAAAAAAGCAAGTAAGGAGACGGCTGATGATTAATTACCCCTCGGTAGCCATTGTAATTATTCACTGGAATAAAGTGGACTACTTGGAGCGGTTTCTGCCTTCCGTGGTGGCGAGTGATTACCCCAATTTGCAAATAGTAGTTGCCGATAATTGCTCTACCGATGAATCTGTAGCTTTTATTAGAAAAAACTACCCGCAAGTAAAAATAGTACAAAATGATGCCAATTATGGCTACGCAGGTGGTTATAACAAAGCATTGCAGCACGTAAAAGCGGATTACTATATATTACTGAACAATGATATAGAAGTAGGTGCCAATTGGATAAAGCCAGTAATAGCAGCCATGCAGGCAGATGAAAAGATAGCAGCAGCACAACCCAAAATGTTGCAATACACCAATAAGCAGTTTTTTGAGTATGCTGGAGCCGCAGGCGGTTTTATTGATAGATTGGGCTATGTGTTTTGTAAAGGGCGTTTGTTTGAAACCTGTGAGGAAGACAAACAACAATACGAGGGCGTACAAAATGTTTTTTGGGCCACAGGCGCATGTTTATTTATAAAAGCAGATGCTTTTCATGAAGCAGCAGGTTTTGACGAACATTTTTTTGCCCACATGGAAGAGGTAGATTTATGTTGGCGTTTGCAATTGCTGGGTTACAAAGTAATAAGCGTGCCCGAAAGCCATGTATATCATTTGGGCGGAGGCACACTCAATAAGCAAAGCGATCAAAAAACATTTCTAAATTTCAGAAACTCATTGATAATGCTCTTAAAGAACCTACCAGCCAATAAAGTATGGTGGCTTATTCCTTTTAGGCATTTATTAGATACCATGAGTTCTGTTTTTTTTCTACTCAATGGTTTTCCAAAGCACAGTTTGGCTATACATAAAGCCCATTTTCATTTTGCGCGATACTTTTTTAAATGGCTTAAATTGAGAAGAAAAACGCAGGCAACCATTAAAAACACCCAGCTTTTAGGCGTGTATGAGCAAAGTGTAGTATGGAGACATTTTATTGAAAAGAAGCAAACATTTAACGAATTATAAAGGGCAGGAAAAATGAAATACGCTTTAGTTGTAAACTACAAACTAAAATGTATTTTTGCAGCCTTTTAAAAAAGAAATACAATTAATCTAAACAAACAAAAGCAATGGCAAATACAGGTGATTTATTCAAAGGCTGTTTTATAAAATTCAATGGCGAGTTATGTCAAGTAATGGAGTATCAGCATCGTACACCCGGCAATTTAAGAGCATTTTATCAAGTGGTATTGCGCAATGTAAAAACGGGTAAGCAAGTGGAGCACCGTATGCGCGCTGGCGAAAGTGTAGAAATGATGCGTGTAGAACACCGCGAAATGCAGTTTTTATACAAAGATGGCAATAGCTTGGTACTGATGGATCCGGAAAACTTTGAACAAATATATGTAGAGGAAGCTACCGTGGGCAGTACCGCTAAGTTTTTAAAAGAAGAAATGATTTTGAAAGTAGCCTTTGAAAGCGATTCGGTAATTGGTGTAGAGCCACCTAACTTTGGCGTGTACGAAATTACTTATACCGAGCCAGGTGTAAAAGGCGATACGGCAACCAATACCTTAAAACCGGCTACTATTGATACTGGAGCGGAAATAATGGTTCCTTTGTTTGTAAACCAAGGCGAAAAAATTAAAGTAGATTTACGCACAGAATCGTACGCTGAAAGAGTAAAGTAAGTTTAGGCTTTTATAATATATAAAATGCTGCATCATTTTAATTGGTGCAGCATTTTTTGTGCAATGTCATCAACCTCAGTCCGATTATGGTTTTTGCTGCAAGGCCATTAGTTTTTGGTATTTACCCCTCACTTCTTTGGCTGTAAGGTGGGCTATTATCAGTCCATACCTACCATCTAAAAAACCCATTTTTATAATATAGTCGCGTACAAAACGAAACAGTGGGCTCAATAAAATTTTAAAATAAGAAGACCGTTTACCTCTGTTAAAATAGGCTTTGGCAGCAATATCAGAAAAGTATTCTACCCTTTTTTGGTGCTCTTCCACCGTGTTGTATGACCAATGCAGAATTTGGCCTTTTAACTGTTCTATTTGGGCACCTGCTTGCATTTCAAACTTATCGTGCGGATTTAAACCTCCCCATTTGCCTTTTTTACTGTTCCAAAGCCTCAGTTTTACATCGCTTTTCCAAGCGCCATGTTTTATCCATTGCCCACAGTAATTATTGAATCGGTTTATTTGGTAAGCATCTGCAATGGTGGTACTTGTTTTTATGGCTTTAATTTCTGCTACTAGTATTTCATCTATGGCTTCATCCGCATCAAGCGAGAGTATAAAAGGGTGCTTAGCCTGCGATATAGCAAAGTTTTTTTGTTCTATATGTCCTAAAAAGGTTTGTAAAACCACCCTAGCACCCATATTTTGTGCTAAAGCAACAGTATTGTCAGTAGAGTAGGAGTCTATTACTATTATATCGTCAGCAATGGCTTTTACAGAGGCAATACACCTTTCTATATTCAATGCCTCGTTGTGCGTAATAATAGCAACGCTTAGTTCCATATCTATTTATCTAGCAATCCACCAAGCTCTTAGTTTGGCATAGAAATAAAAAATGTCTTTAGAAAGTTTCAGTGGTGTATCTTGTTTGTACTTTGTACCCAAAAGCAACATGTTTTTGTTAAAGTAAGAAGAAGGTATTTTCCACTTGGTAGCAAACTGTTTGCGCCCATTATTGCGTTGCACACGGGCAGTACTTTTACTTTGAAAGTGATACACCAAACTGTTTCCTATGCCTTTAAAATTGCGTACCCCTATTTGCCATAATTTCATAGAAAAATCGGGGTCGCTGTACATACCCGGGCTAAATTCCACACTGTATCCTTCTACTTGGTTAAACAAGCTTTTATGCACCAAACTAGGCGGCCAACTGGCTCCAAACCAATCCGGTTGTTTTAGTTTATCTACAAAAGTCAATAACTCCTTTTCCTTGAAATTTTCTGGACTATTCCCAAAGTCGAAGGGAGCAATTGCACAACTATTACCACTGTATTTAGGTTCAATCATAGTACCGCTAAAATACCAAAAATGGTCGTTTTGCGCTTGTACTTCGTTCCATAAATGTAAGTCCCAATCAGGGCACACATACATATCGTCATTTAAGAATAATATATAATCCGTTTGCGCTAAATCAGCCATGGCATTAATAGCGTAACAAACGCCTGCATTGCTTGCTGAATAAGTGTAGTCTATCGTTTGCTCCTTTATCCAATCCAAGGTGCCATCCGTGCCTTCATTTACGTGCACTATAATTTGGTGCTTAAAATGCGAATTTTTTTGAATACTTGCTAGGCATAATTGCAGCATTGCTAGGTTGTTCCACGAGGGAATAACAATACTAAATAACCAATCACTTTTCGCTGCCACTTGGCTGTTAAATGATATAGTTGGTTTAATAAATGAATGCATTTGCTTTTAAAAGAGGGTGCAAAATAGGGTATTTTGAATTTAAAATAACAATATTTTGTACTAAATGGCTTGTTTGCAAGGCTTTAAACAATTGCAAGATTGCTTATTACTTCAAATAAAAATATATTTTTGCTCTGTATGGCAGGAAACACGTTTGGGAATGTATTTAAAGTAAGCACATTTGGCGAGAGCCATGGTGTAGCATTGGGAGTAATAATTGATGGTGTTTTGCCACAGATTACTTTTGACTTTGATTTGGTGCAAGCCGACTTGAACAAACGCAAGCCCGGTCAATCAAAAATTACCACCGAACGAAATGAAGATGAGTCTTTTGAAGTATTGAGTGGACTTTTTGAGGGCAAAACGACAGGCGCTCCCCTTACTATTATAGTAAGGAACCTGAACCAGCAACCCAAAGATTATGAGCACTTAAAAGCCGTTTTCAGACCCTCTCATGCCGACTATACCTACCAACAAAAGTATGGTATCCGCGATTTTAGGGGAGGAGGGAGGCAATCGGCCAGAGAAACGGTAGCAAGGGTTTTGGCCGGTTCCGTAGCAAAAATGATTTTAAGAGATATTGGCATAGCCATACATGCGTTTGTATCTCAAATATACACTATCAAATTAGAGAAAGACTTAACAGCACTCAATTTTGACAATATAGAATCCAATATAGTACGTTGCCCAGATGCAGAAACCGCAGAAAAAATGATTGCTTTAATTGAAAGCGTAAAGGCAGAAGGTGATTCCGTAGGAGGGGTAATTACTTGCATATGCAAGGGCGTTCCAGTAGGTTTAGGGGAACCTGTTTTTAATAAACTGCATGCCGAATTGGGCAAGGCTATTTTAAGTATCAATGCTTGCAAAGCATTTGAAATAGGAAGTGGTTTTAATAGTGTAAACCTTAAAGGCAGTGAACACAATGATAGTTTTGAGATAGACAATAATGAACAAATAAGCACTAGCACCAACCATAGCGGTGGCATACAAGGTGGTATTAGCAATGGAATGGATATAGTATTTAAAGCCGCTTTTAAACCTGTTTCTACCATTAAGCAAAACCAGCAAACACTCAATACCCATTTTGAAGCCATTACATTTAAAGCTGATGGAAGGCACGACCCATGTGTAGTGCCTAGGGCAGTTCCCATTGTGGAGGCTATGGCTGCTTTGGTTTTGGTTGATTATTACTTACTTAACAAAGTATATAGTTAGGTTTTACCGAACAAAAACATTTCAGAATATTTGAATGTTAAAAATAAAAACTTAATTTACACCCTTATAATTGTTTCAAAATGAAGAGAATATTATTACTTGTACTTACTTTAACTGGCTTCAATGCCTTTTCACAAACCATAAACACTTGCATTACTGACGAGCTTTATCAAGAGTACGTAAAGCAGAATCCCATGGTAAAAGTGGAGGAAGAGAGAGCCAATGCCATCGCAAGAGAATATGCTTCCAAGTTTCAGTTTGGAAAAAAAGGAATAGTTATTTATATACCCGTTGTTTTCCATGTAATTCACAATAGTGGTTTAGAAAATATAACCCAAGCACAAGTAAATGATTGTATCCGTGTATTGAATGAGGATTATAGGAAAATGGCAGGCACCAATGGTGGTGTTTCTACCGATACTAGGGCTACTGATGTAGAATTTGAATTTAGATTGGCACAATTTGAGCCCAATGGAACTCCAACAGATGGAGTGAATAGAATATTAAATGCCACAAATACAATAAATGCACGCGATGCAGCCAAGGCATTGAGTTACTGGGATAGCAAGAAGTATTTAAATGTGTGGGTAGTAAGTACCATAGCCAGTTCAGGACAAACAGAAGGAACAGTGCTTGGTTATGCGCAATTTCCTGGTGGTGGAGCAGCTACTACCGATGGTATTTTGGTAAGAGCCGATAATATAGGTGCTATTGGTTTTCAGTTTCAGCAAACCCAATGGGGCAGAACAGTAACCCATGAAGTAGGCCATTGGTGTGGTTTGTTTCATCCTTTTCAAGGAGGATGTAGTGGCGCATTATCAAGCGATTGCAGTTTAGCTGGTGACCGAGTTTGCGATACTCCTCCAGTAGCTAAATCTACAGCAGGCTGTCCAACTAACCAAAATTCTTGCACCAATGATTCGCCCGACTTACCAGACAATGTAAGAAATTATATGGACTACGCAGATGGTACTTGTATGAATATGTTTACAGCAGGGCAAGTTACCCGTATGAAAAGCTTAATGAGCCAGTTTAGGTCAGCTATTTATTCTGCTACCAATATTGCAGCTGCGGGTTTAAATGCGGATGGAACTTACAGAAAATTAACACCTGCTGCTACTAAACCACCTTTTACCATTAATTTTCAAGAAACAGCCCCAGTTTGGTTTATTGAAAATTTCAATAACCCAGTAAATGGATGGGCTATGAATACTACTGTTGGTTTTAACGATAACAACTGTATGTCTATATCTGGCTTTAAAAACGGTGTTGCAAGTACAATCAATACCAGAGATGCTTTCCATACACAAAACTACAATATCAGTCTTATTGAAAATCCTGTTTTGACATTTAAAATTGCATACGCCAAAAGATTAGAAGCTTCTTCTGATCTTTTAAATATGTACATTTCTGATAATTTTGGAAGAACAGAAATACTAGTAAAAACCTTTAACACCAGTGATATGGAGACTGCTGGAATTACCACTACCGAGTTTGTACCGAGTGCTTCACAATGGAAAACGTTGAGTTTAGATTTAGGAGCCTATAAAAGCTACACCAATTTTCGTGTACGTTTCGAATTGCAATCGCGCAGAGGAAACAATACCTATATTGATGATATTTCCATTGCCCCATTTGTTGGACTTGCAGCCGATTTAAAAGCGAGTTTAAACTTTAGTTTGAGCCCCAATCCTGCCAATAATGTATCAAAACTTTCTTTTAGTACTAAAACTGCTTCTCACGTACAAATTACCATTTCAGATATAACTGGTAAATTAGTACAAGAAGTAACCAATACCCAATTCAATGCTGGTGACCATGAAATGGCATTGAACGCAGCAGAATTTGCAAAAGGTATTTATATTATTAAATTTCAAGAAAATAATCAATCATTTACACAAAAGTGGTTGGTTGAATAAAATAAGTAATAAAACTGTCTCAAATTTTTATAGCTTGCCACTTCACTCATAATATAGGCAAAACTCACTCATGAATAATCGTGTTATACTTTTAATACTAGACGGTTGGGGACAAGGGACACCATATCCTGGTAACGCAATTGAACTAGCCAATACTCCTAATTTTGATAAACTAATAGCCAATTACCCCAATAGTTTGTTGCAAACCAGTGGAAAGGCAGTAGGTTTACCCGAAGGGCAAATGGGCAATAGTGAAGTGGGGCATATGAATATTGGTGCTGGAAGAGTAGTGTATCAGCAATTAGTACTTATTGATAAACTGTTTGAAGAAGACCAAGTTTCTCAAAATAGAGTATTAATTAATGCCATTAACTATGCCAAAGGAAATGATAAAAAAGTTCATTTAATTGGATTGGTGAGTGATGGTGGTGTGCATAGCAGTTTAGACCATTTAAAAGGCTTATGCAAAATTTTTGCAGAAAATGAATTTACCAATTTTTATTTGCATGCTTTTACCGATGGCAGAGATACAGACCCCAATAAAGGTATTGACTATTTAAAAGATATCATTAATCATTTAGACGAAACAAAAGGGAAGTTAGCAAGTGTAGTGGGTCGCTACTATGCTATGGACAGAGATTTGCGTTGGGAAAGAATAAAAGAAGCTTACGATTTAATGGTAAATGGAGTAGGAGAACCTACCAATGATATATTAAAAACAATAAAGAGTAGATACGCCAATGGGGAAACAGATGAATTTTTAAAGCCCATTGTTTGCGTTGATAAACAACATAACCCAATAGCTACTATTGCACCTAACGATGTAGTGATTAGTTTTAATTTTAGAACAGACAGAGGGCGTGAAATTACCATGGCATTGAGCCAAAATGATTACTCGAAGTACAAAATGTATAAAATACCTTTGCATTATGTAACCCTTACCAGTTATGATAAAACCTTTAGTAATGTAAATGTAATGTTTTCTAATATTGCCTTAGACAATACTTTAGGGCAGGTATTGGCCAATAATGGAAGAAAGCAAGTTCGCATTGCCGAAACAGAAAAATACCCACATGTAACTTTCTTTTTTAATGGCGGAATAGAAAAGCCTTTCTTGGGGGAAACAAGGTATATGGCTCCCTCTCCTAAAGACGTGCCAACCTACGATTTGAAGCCAGAAATGAATGCAGATGGTGTGTGTGCATTTACCTTGACTGAAATTGAAAAGGGCGAGGC